>JAPPJA010000054.1 GCA_028874675.1 Chloroflexota bacterium | reverse complement strand
CGGTGCGATGGCGTTCTTGAGTCGCAGGTTGGATCTGGCGTTGTGGCACACCGTGGCCCCCGCTCCGGCGAGCAGGTCGATATCCCGCTCCGTCAGCCACACGGCATGGGCGCAGGAAAGCCCGGGACCCAGAAACTCCAGGTCCTGCAGGTGTTCCACCGGCGTCTTGCCCCAGGTCCTCAATCCAAAGGCCTTCTGGTAGTTGCTCTCCACCAGGTGCATATGAATCGGCGTGTCGTACTGCAACGCCGTCTCCCGGGTGCGCTGCAGAAACTCGTCCGTGTTCCACTGCACATTGCTGGGGCTCAGCAGCACCCTGACCTTGCCGGAAGGGTCCGAGTTGTAGCGGTCGTACATCTCGGCAAAGAAGGCAAAATACTCGTCGTCGGTCATGTCGGTGGCTGCCAGGTGACGGCTGACGCCTTCGGCCAAGTCCGCCGGCAAGCCCGAGAGAAAGTCCTGGTCGGCGGCATATACCACCCGGTTCTGGTTTCTGAAATAGCTGGAAAACGCCACCCTCATGCCGGCGTCCCGAAATCCTTGCAGCACGGCGTCCGCGTCTTCCCTCAGGGTGGCGGTGGCCGTCTGGGGATGGTTATACATGACCGTCGTAGTGCCGGACTCCAGCATATTCAGCGCGGTGTACAGGGTCATCAGGTAATGGTCGTAGGGGCGGCGTCCCCACCCGTCCAGGATCCACAGCTCCAGGCAGTCGTCGCAGGTGCCCATCTGCAGGGTTGTGACTCCCCGACCGTGGTGGTGGGAATTCACCAGTCCCGGAATAATCGCGTAGTCGCTCCCGCCCAGTTCCTCCCCAGGCTGGTATTTGGACCGCAACTCCCGCCAGCCACCAACTTCCCGAATCACACCGTCCTCCTGGTACACCGCCGAGTCATACAGCGACGCCGTTTCCCCGCTGGAGGTTGGGCTGAGCAGGTATCTGCCACGAATCAGTGAAGAAGCCATGCGGCGCCTCCTCAGTTGGACTGCTGTTGATACCAGTCAATGATTTCGGAGCCGGTGGCTGACCAGACACCGCCCTGGCTCATCATATGGGAGAGGGCCCGGTCAACGGAACCGATGCGGAAGGGCTGACCCACCAGCCAGGGGTGCCAGTTTATCGCCATCAGCCTTCCGGTATCGGCGCCGTCCTCTCTCATGACATCGAAACTCTCGCCCAGCATCTTCTCGTACTCAAACACGGGCATAAGTTTATGGGATATGGAAACCACGTCATCCAGTTCGTACATCAGGGGCAGGGCAAAGAAGGGGTTTTCGCCGGTAGTCATAGGGTAGGGCTGTTCGTCGTTGGCCCAGTCGCATACGTAGGTCAGGCCGGCTTCAGCCAGCAGCTCGGGAGTCCGGTCGGACTCGCCGTATTCCGGCCCGAACCAGCCCCGGGGTTGTGTACCCGTGGCTGAACGAAAGGCGTCCAGGGAAGCCTGTATGTATTGGCGTTCTTCGGCTTCCGACATATTGCTGGATATCATCCGGCTGACCGAAATGCCGTGCGCGATAATTTCACATCCCCTATCGAGGCAGTGGCGGACCAGGTACGGATAGTTTTCAGCAGTCATGGCATCCAAGGCTATAGTGGCCCGAACGCCGTGCTTTTCCAGCACATCCAGCAAGCGGAAAATGCCGACCCGGTGCCCGTATTCGCGGTGGGACAGGCGGGCGTAGTCGGGGAAATCCCGTGGGGCAGACCCACCGGCCAGACGGGCAACCTGGAAGCTGCCCTCCGGGGCTTGCCACTCCATATGTTCCAGGGGAATTACCACGCAAAGAGCTACGGCCGCTCCGTTGGGCCAGCGCAGGGCCGGGCGGCTGATGAGCGGGGACCATTCGTGGTGAGGATGGTCCATACCGAAGGTACGTTGGGCAGGCATATTTTATTCTCCCTATGGGCGCCATCGGGGGTACAATTCACCCCCATCTTGACCTTCCCCGGTCCAGGAGGAAGGACCTCCTGAAACAAGCGTTCAACGGCCAGACGCTTCAGCCAGACGCTGGGCGTGGGCCATGGCCTCATCATAATAGTTCTCAATGTAATAATCGGCGATTTCATCGGCGGTGGTCTGCCATACCCCATCATGGGCCATTATGTAGGCCAGGATGTCGTCCAGGTACTTCACCCGGTGCGGCTGGCCGATGATGAAGGGATGCAGGGCAATGCACATCACCCGGCCGCTCTCCGCGCCCTCTTCGTAAAGCTGGTCAAACTGGGCCTTGCAGATGTCGGCAAAGTAGGCGGCGCTATAGTGGTTGTCTCGCAGCACCGATGAATCGTTCAGCTCTATCGAGTAAGGCACAGAGATCAGCTTGCCAGCATTTACCTTGATGGGCGTGGGCTGATCGTCGTGGAACCAGTCGGTGTGATAAATGAGACCTGCTTCGGCCATGAGGTCCGGGGTGCTGACGGTACCGGAAATGGCCGGTCCCAGCATTCCCTTGAGGGGTTTGCCGGTGTGCCGCTTCAGCGTTTCAATGCAGTCCCGGTAAAACTCCCGCTCCTCGTCTTCAGTGTAGGTGTAAAGAAAGCGGGTGTTGTAAATGCCGTGGCTCATGTAGTCATAGTCCCGCTCCATCATGGCCTCGGCGATTTCGGGAAAGTGTTCCAGGACCGCGAGGTTCAGGGAAATGCAGCAGCGAATGCCGTGCTTGTCCAGCGGCTCCAGCATGCGCCAGAACCCGATTCGGTTCCCATAGTCCCGGTAGGAGAATTGCTGGACGTCGGGATAGGGGGTGCGCGGCCAGGGATTGCGGACGCCTTCATTGACCGGGTGGTACTCGTAGTGTTCGACGTTGGGGGATATCCACAGCGCAACCCTGGCGTCGTTGGGCCACTTGATGACCGGACGGTCTGTGATGGGCAGGTAATCTATTCGATCCGGCGGCAGTGCCATTGTTTAACTCCTGATTCAAGAATGTCCCCTGACGACCCCGAGGACAGGGAGTAGGGACTGTTTGCTTTATCCGGTTGACTGGGGTTAATCCAGGAATCCGGATTCCTTCCGCCACTCTACATAGTGCTTCAGGCCTGAAGCCAGATCGTACCGGGGTGTCCAGCCAAAATCGTGCCAGAGACGGTAGCCGGACAGCGGCCCCCGGGAAGGAGAAGTGCTGACATTGGCCACCGGTTCAGCCCCATGCTCCACCAGCTTTATGTCGGGATAGAGTTCAGACAAGACCTGCTGAATTTGCTGGCCGGTTACCCACACTCCGTTGGTGATATTGTACCGATCGTGGGGCAGCTCCGGGGCATCTACCACCGTCGCAATGCCCGAAGCAATGTCCAGGACGTAGGTGAAATCACGGCCGGGGTCAGAACGATCTATGGCTATGGGCTCGCCCCTCAGCAATCGCCCCGTCCACTGGTGAGGTATTGACATATTGTCGCGGTGCCCGGTTACCCGCTCCATGGGTCCGTATGGGGTGCTCAGGCGCAGGCTGGCGGTGGCGAAACCGTGGAGTTCGCCGAAGCGCTGGGTAATGGCCTCGCTGGCAGCCTTGGTCATGCCGTAAAGCGTGTCGGCCCTGGAGGGGTCATCCTCGTTGAAGTACTGGTCCGACGCCCGGGCCATCCCGTACATTGAGCCGGAGCTGATGTAGATAAACCGTTCGGGCCGGATGTTCCTGGCCATCTCCAGCACGTTGGCCGTGCCGGCAACGTTGATCTCAACAATATCCCGGCTGCGGGCAGTCTCCAGGTCAACCCGATTGACCGTGAATACCGCCGCGTGGACAATCTTGTCAATTCGGTACGACTGCCGCAGGGACTCCAGGTCCGATGGGCTGAGAATACTGCCCTCGACAAAGGTTACCCGCGACTCCAGGTCGCCCAGGTAGTCCCGGTTAAGGGAGTCCGCGGCGCTAACGTCGAGGCTGACTACCTCGTGGCCCCGGTCCGCCAGTTCTCTGACAATATTGGACCCCACGAAACCCGTGCCGCCAGTCACCAGGGTTGCCATATCCACTCTCCCCTTTGCCGTTAGTCCCTACTGATAGCGCCCCGGCCCCGGTCGAAACTGCCTACCACCCCAGCATCACCGATTCCTTTCGGGGGTCGGCGCCGCCGTGGTAAACGCCTTCGGCCCTATTGACCAGTATGGGGGTAAATCCGTTGGGTACACCCCACGGACCGATTACCTGGACCTGGTGGCCCCGGTCGTTAAGGCCATCAACCAGGTCCTGGCCGACCCGCCCTTCCAGCTCCAGCAGGTTGGGATGCTCCTCGTGCGGCCAGGGAGACTGAGGGAAACTGTAACCGCAGAAACGAGGGGCCTCCACCGCCTCCTGAACATTCATCCCGAAATCGACCACGTTGCACAGGGTTTGAAGGTTGCTCTGGGGCTGACTGTCTCCTCCCGGAGTTCCCAGGGTCATGAAGGGCTCCCCGTCCTTCAGAATAATGAAGGTGCAAGGAGTTGTGCGCGGCCGCTTCCGGGGCGCCAGGGAATTGGGATTGTCCTCATCCAGCCAGAAGTAGCAACCCCGGCAGTTCACCAGGATTCCCGTGTCACCCAGCACCATCCCCTGGGCCAGCGCGCCGAAACTGCTGGGGGTCACCGAAACCAAATTCCCGGCGGAGTCCGCCGTAGCCAGGTAAGTCGTTCCGTCGCCGTCTCCGCCCACGGCCATTGGCTCCTGGCTTGGGGCCTGCGCCACGTAAGTTGGGTCCACTGCCAGCAGCTTGCGAGGATCGCCGGGCGGATAGCTTGATTGAGCCCTGCTGGGATCAATCAATGTCCGGCGCAGGGCCGCATATTCCTTTGATAGCAGACCATCGAAGGGCACGTCCACGAAGGCCGGATCTCCCACGTACCTTTCCCGGTCGGCGAAGGCCAGCTTCAAGGCCTCAACCTGCAGGTGAATGGCCTGCGGGCTGTTATGGCCCAGGGCCGCCAGGTCAAACCCTTCAAGAATTGCCAAGGTCTGCAGCAGGCTGATTCCCTGGGTCCAGGAGCGGTTGGTGAAGACCTGGTACCCCCGGTAAGTGGCAGAAATGGGTTCTTCCAGGGGAGATTCGTACTCGGCAAAGTCCTCGTAATCGTACAGCCCTCCCAGGTCCTGCAGGGCTTTGACCATCCGGCGAGCCACGTCGCCCTTGTAGTACGCATCCCGGGCCGCCTGGATGCCTGCTGCCCTGGTTCCTCCCTGTGCCAGAGCCTGCTGTTCGGCCTGAACCATCAGCGCAATGGTGCGGGCCAGGTCTGCCTGGACGAAAAGCGAACCCAGCTCGGGCAATTGCCCGTTGGGAAGGAATACCCTCGACGACTCCGGATGCTTTCTCAGGTTCGCCACCCGGTCCGGGGTAGCCACGGTACGCACAAACAGCTGGTAGGCCGGAAAGCCCTTGCCGGCAAAATGAAGCGCGCTTTCCGCCACCTGCCCGAAGGACATGGTCCCGTACTCGCCAAGCATGGTCAGCAGCGCCGAGATCACTCCGGGCACTGTCGTACTCAGTACGCCCGGGGGAATCTCCCCCCATTGCTCCATATAATGGTCAATGGTAGCTCGCCGTGGGGCCCAGCCCTGCCCTACAACGGACCGCACCGCCTTGCTGGCACGGTCATAAAAGAGAAACGCCACTTCGCCGCCCAGGGTGTAATGGGCCGTCGGCTCCATTACGCCGGCGGAAAGGGCCGAGGCCACCGCCGCATCCACGGCATTGCCGCCCTGCCAGAGAATGCGCATTCCCGACTGGGCCGTCAGCTGCGTTCCTCCTCCGACCATTCCCCTGGTACCCCAGACGATGGGCCGGTGGGAATAAGGCCCCTGACTGCCGGGTGTATGGCTATTGGTGGAAGTCGTCATTATTCCCGCTCCTGATGGCCGATTCGCCAGGGAAGGCGCCCGGGGTTACCGATTGGTGCACAGTTTAGTCTGGCCTCTGGCCATACGCAACCGGGGCCACACCTTGATGGCAGGCCGCCTACGTTCGAGAGCACGGAAAACTGAGTGAAGGTTTGCCTGTGGCAGAACCAGATGTCAGCCATCGTGCTATGCTGGATAGGAGGAAGGGTACGGCGTTAACTCCGGGCCTCCTCGGGAACCCGCGTCCCCCAAGACCAACCAACCCGCGGAAACGCGGAAAACAGGAGGTTTTATGGCTGGATTGCTGAAGCTGGCAGGGGCTTACCTGATGCTACTGGCAATTGCGGTGGCGGTGTTCTTCATCATCAACAACTTCCTGCTGGACACCATAGACGTCATGGGAGTGTGGCTGGCGCTGGACGTGCTGATGCTCATCGGCCTGGCAGCCGGGTTGTACTACAACTATTCGCGAAAGAAAGCTGTGGATGCCGGCGACGAGAGTGACGGCGTGACTCGCGGTTACTTCGAGGCCAACGCGGCCTTCTTTGTTACCGCCGGTGTCTCCATTCTTTTCCTGCACAACTGGTTCGCCCTGCTGGCCAATGGCAGCGACTACCTGGACGGAAACCACCAGTCCTGGGTCATCTGGGCCGTCGTAGATACCCTGCTGCCCCTCATCCTGGGGATTACCGGCTGCCACATGTGGAAACATGCCGGAGACTCCTGACCTGGTCCTCCGTGGCGGCGCCGGCGCGGGAATGGAGGCCGCGAGTTTCGTGGCCTCCACATCTTGTTTCTGCTTCGCTCCCGTGCGCAGCCAGTCCCGGCGGCTACGGGCCAATCAACGAAATTCAACGGCTCTCAGTTATCCCGGTTGTTTCCGCCTTTGACCATCCCCCTCGCCCTGGGGTCCTGCCCTTTAGAGCCGGTTTAGTATCCTGTCCAGCAATCGACTTCCCGCATTGAGCGGCGGGCTCCACGCCAGTCAATGCCATCGCCGGTTACCAACCAACATCAGCGCAGGTGCGAAACTCTCTGCTTTCGTCCCTAAGGCGCAACCAGGCTAAAGTGTTCAGCACAGTTCAACAGGAGGGCTAGAGTATGGCGACCCAATCCCTGGACCGGGT
>JAPPJA010000335.1:383-6967 GCA_028874675.1 Chloroflexota bacterium | reverse complement strand
GACCTCTTGCAGGCTCTCTGGATTCCGGCTCAAGGCCGGAATGACGCCAAACATTTAGGACTCATTATTTCAATGCAGTTGGACCACTAGGAGATTTAGTACATTATCGAAGGAGCTCCCTGCCAGCCACGTTAATCACGCACTATGGCATACAGCCATTGGTCTATTATCTCCCCGTCCTTAATTGCGCTTTTGCGCATTCGCCCTTCATATTCGTAGCCAGCTTTCTCCAGGACCCTGGCTGACGCAGGATTCCATTCCATTACCGTTGCAAAAAGGCGCACCAGTCCAAGCTCGGTGAAAGCGTACTCGGTAAGGGCCCTCAAAGATCCGGTGGCGATGCCCTTCCCCCAGAAAGGTTCACCCAGCCAATACCCTACCTCTGCCGAAAGTCTCCCTACATCGCTTTGCGGCAGCAGCCCAATGCACCCGACGGCTTCCGTGGTGGACGCGATGGCAAATATGGTCTCCGGTTCCAGCTGAGAGGCGTTTTCGATCCATTCCTCTGCGTCCGAGATGCGGTACGGGTAAGGATGCTTATCCCACAGGTTGCGCCAGACTGCCCGGTTGTTGCCATATCTCGCCAGCCCCGCGGCATCGTCCGGCAGGAAGCTGCGAATCTGCCATTCGCCAAACTCGATCTTCATGAGTCAACCCTTAGCTAAAGCCTTCAAACAGTTCAAATCTGGTGAGCCATCCGTTTAGCGCTTCCGTCAAACCGGCGAAAGCCGGTAGCTTCCTCCCTGGCCCACCCCCGGACTGCCTCATTGGCTCTGATTACCGGAAATAACCCCTCAAAATAGAGTTTCAGGTTCACTGACAACAGTGGATGATGTCAACCAACCGTCAGCGGAAGAAACAGTTCAGTTTTAAGGGGATTTTCTTACCGTCCCAATTCGTCATACCGGCGAAAGCCGGTATCCAGGAGCTCCTAGCACTTCTAATCCGTATTCCACATTGGCCAGTCTGGATTCCGGCCTGCGCCGGAATGACGCGTTGGAGTTCAAGGCGGCTCACCAACTCTTAACTGTTGCCAGCAGACCACTGCCTTTCGCTCTTTTGATAATCTCCGTTGCCGAACCTATGACTGCCAGCTCCGTTTCCCCATCCCACCAGCGGTAGTCGCCAATTTCCTTCTTCAGCAACTCCACCTTGCCTTCAGCGTCTAGAAGGCAAACGTGGTGGTGCTGGCTGGGGCTCTCGTAATGGAACAGGTAGGCGGCGGACGTTGCGACCAGCCTGGTTTCCTCGTCCAGTTCCGGGGTTGCGGCGGTAACGGCGTCCTCGCCCTTCTTCATCCCGCCCCCGGGCAGGCTCCAATGCTTCGCGCCCCGCTCCCGCACCAATAACAACCTGCCCCCGTTCATAACGAGGGCAGTAGCTCGGTTTCGCTTCTTCCTGGCCTTCTTCTTGACCATTGGCCCATTCACGCAGCTGCTACGCCGGCACAAATGCCAGGGTGGGCCGGTCGCTTTCCATATCCCGCACGTCCAGGGTCAGGGCCATTCCCGTGGCTATATTCTGGGGATTGGCGGCGTCCACCCCCAGGATGAGGGCGCTGATGCGGGGACCTTCTTCCAGGGTGACTATGCCCGAACAGTAGGGGTTGTTGCGGCCGAAACCCTTCTCCCCCATGGCGTTGGGCACCACCGAAATGCAGGTGAATGCGCTCAACTGCCCCCGACCGCTGAATTGGAACCACTCCACGTCCCGGCTGTGGCAGGCCTGGCACATGGGGCGGGCCTCCGCCGACAGCTTGCCGCAGGACCTGCACCGTATCCCCGCCAACTGCCCTTCCTTGAGATAGGCAAAGAAGGAAACGGCGTTGAAGGCTCGCGTTTCGGTCGTCATGCCTTCTACCCCCGCCTCAGGATGTTGACCACGCAGGTGCCGCCCGTGCCGCCCACGTTGTGGGTCAGCCCCAGCTCCAGGTTGGTGTTGGGCACCTGCCGGGGTCCCGCCTCGCCGCGCAGCTGGTGGAAGGTCTCGATTACCTGGGCAACGCCGGAAGCGCCCACGGGGTGGCCCTTGGCCTTAAGACCGCCGGAGGTGTTGATGGGGCGGTCGCCGGTGAGGGCGGTACGGCCCTCGTCCACCGCACGGGGCCCCTCGCCCGGCTCAAAGAAGCCCAGGTCCTGGGTGGCGTTGATTTCCGCATTGGTGAAGCAGTCGTGGACCTCGGCCACCTGGATATCCCGGGGGGTGACGCCGGCCATGGCGTAGGCCTGGGCGGCGGCCTCCCGCGCGGCAGACAGCGACGTCAGCTCCTCGGCATCGTGGAGGGGACGGCCCGAGGCCTGCCCTGTGCCAACCACATGCACCGGTTTGTCGGTAAAGTTGTTGGCGATCTCCGAGGACACCAGCAGGACACAGGAGGCGCCGTCGGTAATGGGGGCGCAGTCGTAGAGCCGCAACGGCCAGGCGATCCAGGGATTGGCCCTCGGGTCGTTGAGGAAGTCCATCTCGTCCCGCCAGTCGGGAACGGGCTGGCCCTGCTGTTCGGCGCGGGCCTTCCGCCGCTCCATCATATCCAGCAGGGTGGAGTTGAACTGGGCCTTGGGGTTGAGGGCGCCGTTGGTGTGGTTCTTGATGCCGACTTTGGCCAGGTGGGCAAGGCTGGTCTCGTAGCGGTCCATGTGAGCCTTGGCCAGGGCGCCATAAATGCCGGGGAAGGTGAGGCCGGCGGGAACCTCGTAGAGGCCGTCAGCGGCCGAGGCCAGTACGTCGGTGACACCCTCGGTGGGCAGGTCGGTCATCTTCTCGACGCCGCCCACCAGCACCACGTCGTACATGCCCGAGGCGATGGCCATGACGCCCTCGCGCAGGGCGCTGCCGCTGCTGGCGCAGGCGTTCTCAATTCGGGTGATGGGGGTGGGAGTCATCCCCAGCCAGTCGGCGAGGATGGGCGCGGTGTGGCCCTGCCCCTCAAACAGGTCGGAGGAGTAATTGCCGATGTACCCGCACTCTATGTCCTCGACGTCGATGCCCTGGTCCATGTGGTCAATCAGGTCCTGGAATGCCTCGACAAACAGGTCCCGGGTGGTCATGTCGCGGAAGGCGCCAAAGCGGGACAGTCCGGCGCCTACGATGGACACGGGCCGGCCCAGCTGGCGGCGTTTGGCGGTAGAAATCGTAGCTGCCATGGGGAACATCCTCCAGGGGCGTTGTGTGGGTGCCATTATGGTGGGGTGAGGTGTATGCGTCAATGAAATACCGGACACAATGGGGCCGGTCAGGTCGATGGTACAATTGTTTCTATCTGGGATTATGAAGGCGGGGCTATGCTGACGAGCATTTCTGTACGGAATTTTAAGCAGTTTGAGGACATCACCGTCGATTTGGACGACGTCGTCGTCTTTGTTGGCCCTAACGATTCCGGCAAGACAACTGCGCTGCAAGCCCTTTCATTGTGGGAGTTGGGTATGCGCCGCTGGTACGACCGTTGGGGCGCCGTTACCACAGCCGACGTGCAACGGCCCGGAGTGTCCATTAACCGCTTGGACTTGTTCTCAGTTCCGGTAAATCATGCCGGCCAGTTATGGCGTGGGCTAAGGACGCGCGAAGCAAATCGGAAGTCCGGCGGGACAAGCAATATTCGGATCGAGATTGAGGTACACGGGCGGGCTGTATCCGGCAACGAATGGATATGTGGGTTCGAGTTCGACTATGCCAACTCCGAATCTTTCTATTGTCGCCCATTGAGAACTTCGCCGGATGGCAACGTCCGAATGGAAGTCCCGGCAGGAGCGCTGGCAGAGCGAGTTGCCTTCCTGCCGCCGATGTCGGGCCTGTCTTCATCGGAAGCTATGCTACAACCGGGAACCATTAATGTTCTGTTGGGTCAGGGCAGGACAGCGGAGGTTCTTCGGAACCTCTGTTACCAGGTGTTCGAAAACCATAGAGTTGGCTGGGAAGACGTGTTAGTTCCCAGAATGAGGGAACTATTCGGAGCTACTATACTTGACCCCCAATTCAACCAGGAGCGAGGAGAAATCACCCTGCGTTACCAAGACAGCCGAATGCCAAGCCTGGAGCTTGACGTTTCTTCTGCGGGGCGAGGCTTTCAACAGACCTTACTCTTGACCTCATATATGCTGCTACACCCGCGCTCAATAATCATGCTGGACGAGCCCGATGCGCATCTTGAAATCCTGCGGCAACGGCAAATCTACCAAGCCATTACGGAAACGGCATCTGAGCAAGGGAGCCAGTTGTTGGTAGCTACTCACTCCGAGGTCATATTGAATGAAGCCGGCAGTCGTCATCTGATAACGGCATTCGTGGGCCGACCCCACCGTATGGATGGACGAAGCAGCCAAGTGCTCAAGTCCTTGACTGAAATCGGGTTCGAAAATTACCTGCAAGCGGCGCAGCAAGGCTGGGTCTTATACTTGGAAGGTTCAACAGATTTGGCAATATTGCAGGCCTTTGCTCGTCGTCTCGGACATGAGGCGGAGTCGGTATTGCAACGGCCTTTTGTCCATTATGTCGGCAACCAACCAATGCAAGCCCGGCAGCACTTTTATGGGCTCAGAGAGGCATGTCGGGACTTGTTAGGGTTTGCCTTGTACGATCACCTTAACTTGCCAGGACAACCGGGCGATGCCTTAAAGGAGTATAGTTGGCAGAAGCGGGAAATAGAGAATTATCTCTGTAACAGGGAAGTGCTTTTACGCTGGGTTGATGCCGATTTCCCTCTGTTCCGTCAGGGCATGGAAGAAGCTATTGCGGACGTGGAGAATGCCCGGCAAGTCTTGAATCAGCCATCACCCTGGGATGACGCTACCAAAGTTTCAGACGATTTCCTGGGCCCAATGTTCAACGCGTTCTACGCCAAGTCTGGATTGGCAGGCCATTTGCAAAAATCTGATTATCATTTCCTGGTTGACCACTTGGAAACTGATGAAATATCCCCTGAGGTTATCCTCGTATTGGACGGTATTGTTGAAGTCGCCAACCAATGACGTGGTTTTTCGGTCGCAGCATGGAACTGGGCAAGGGTATTCCCCCATCGCAAAGGGGAGACAGTCCGCGCACTTGCCAAGAGATTCTCTGCAATCCCTTGTGACAACTCTCTCGCATACGATTAAAGGCTGTCATGCAACCCTACCATACAACTCCCGCTACCGACAGGTCTCACCTGGCACTGGGCGGCAGGACCATTCTGCCCGGGCTGTCCACGGGGCATGTGGTTTACCACTGGATACTGCAGAGCTTCGTGGTGCTTCTGCCGGAGATACAGGCGGCCTTCAGCCTCAGCGCCGTGGGGGTTGGAGGCCTGGTCTCGGCGCGGGAACTGGCGGCAGGCGTGGTCGCCCTGCCCGGGGGAGTGGCAACGGACATGGTGCGGCGATACTGGGGACGCCTGCTGGTGGCATGCCTGCTGGCGTCGGCCCTCGGGGCGCTGGCAATGGGGCTTTCTCCCGTGTACGTGCTGCTGCTGGCGGGAATTGCCGTCCTGGCGGCCGCTCACTCCATCTGGCACCTGGCCGCCTCCGGTTCCCTGTCCTACCACTATGAGCGGCGGCGAGGAACGGCGCTGTCCCTGCACGGAGTCGGCGGCAGCATTGGAGACGTGGCAGGCCCCCTGGTTACCGGCGCCCTGCTGCTCTTCCTGGCGTGGCAGGACATAATTAGCCTGTATGCGGCGGCGCCTATCATCCTGGGGCTGATGGCCATCTGGGCTTTTCGCAACATCGGCCACACCCGGGAGGAACGGCCGGCGGAGGACCTGGCGGCCCGGGTTCGAGTTACCCGTGAACTGCTAAAGAGCCGCCTCCTCTGGGGCCTGACCCTGGTCCGCGGCTTTCGCGCGATGGCCCTGGCGGCGCTGGTCACTATCCTGCCGCTGTACCTCAGCAACGACCTGGGCATGAGCGAGTGGAACCGGGGCTTTCACATCGGGTTGCTGATCGCCGTTGGCCTGGTTGCCAAGACGGGCGCCGGCTATCTCTCTGACCGGTGGGGGCGGAAGCAGGTGCTGGTGCCAGGGCTGGCCTGGTCCTGCCTGATTGCGCTGGCCTTGCTGGTCTTCAATTCCGGGCCGATGCTGTCGGTCAGCATCGCGCTGCTGGGACTGTTCCTGTATCCCGACCAGCCCATACTGACGGCCACCATATACGACACCCTTGGCCGGGAAGTGGCTACGACCGGCCTGGGAGCGGTAGCCTTCGTGAGCTTCCTGATGGCGGCGGGCTCTTCCGTGGCAGCGGGGGCGCTGTACGAGTGGACGGGCTTCCACGGGACGGTCTGGTACATTTCCGGACTCTTCGCACTGGCGGCCGCCGTGTTCGCAGTATTGCCGCTGCCTGGCTGGCAATCCCGGGCGCAGGCGGATTGAAGGCGCCCGTTCGGATGCCGGCGCTTCCCGGTCAGGATGCCCTGCCAGGAAGCCTTTCCGGAGGGACTGGCACCCCGTGGGGCGATGCTGCTTCCCTTTCCGGGTGAAGGAATATAACCTGCGGTAACTGTTCAGGGATGGGGTGTGGGGCGGCGCCCCACCCCCCCCCCCCCCACCCGACCACGGCGGGCACTTATAATAAAAAAAGCACACCGGGACGGAGGGGGGAAAGATAAGAAGAAGA
>JAPPJA010000335.1:0-373 GCA_028874675.1 Chloroflexota bacterium | reverse complement strand
GCCCCTCTCCCTGAGGGAGAGGGGAGAAATATTTCCCTTACGAGAGGCGCGGCCGGATGGGTTACCAAATGCAGAGGCAATTGACTGGGACGAATCCACCATCAGAGATGCTCACCCCCCTCCCTATGGGAGAGGGGCAGGGGGTGAGGGCATTTCCCCCAACTCTGAACTGTTGCAGCCTGCATTCCTCGTTGACCCGCCTACCTGACGGGACTATACTACAAATCAAGAATACCAATAAAGTTGAGAGGTGTTGGTCTGAACTCTGCAGAAGTTGCCCAACTGGCGGTAGAAGTGGCCTCGGAAAAGCTGGCCGAGGATATTGTGATGCTGGACTTGAGGGAGCTGGCCCCCTTTACCGACTATTTCGTGA
>JAPPJA010000547.1 GCA_028874675.1 Chloroflexota bacterium | reverse complement strand
GTACTTGTCCGCCCCCATAGGGAGCGGGTAAGTCTTTACGTCCAACAGAGACCCCAGCGCCCACCAAGCTTTTCGCCGTTTGGTGGGCGTATTTTTTTGGCTTGAGCCTGGGGACGAGAACAGCGAAGTCCACGGCAGCCAGGCAAGAAACTTCGGGAATTACAGGAGGCCACAGTGACCACGAAGACCGGACAGTCCCAGGAGGAGATCTACCGCGAGAGCCTTGACCTGGCCTCAACCGCGCCGGGTGTTATCCCGTTCATGGAGAGCGAGGTCCAGCGGTTTGAGGCGGAATCCGCCAGGTTCCAGTCGGGCGAACAGGACAACCTGGAATTCACCCCCTTCCGGCTGCGGCAGGGCGTGTATGGCCAGCGCCAGGCCGACGTTCAGATGATCCGGGTGAAGATTCCCGGCGGGATTCTGACCGCCGACGCCATGGACGCGCTGGGCGACATTGCGGAACACCATGCTCCCCTGGGTAAGGGGCACATAACCACCCGGGAAAATATCCAGTTCCACCACATCCCCCTGCCCGAATGTCCCGACGTTCTGCGCAAGCTGGGGACGGTGGGACTGACCAGCCGCGAAGCCTGCGGCAACACCGTTCGCAACGTGGTGGGGTCGCCCACCGCCGGCGTGGACGCCGAGGAAATCTTTGACCCGACTCCGTACCTGACCGGGTACGTCCGGTTTGGCGTGCGCCATCCCATCACCCAGTCCTTCCCCCGCAAGTTCAAGTCCGCCTTCACGGGCATAGACAGCCGCGATACTGTGGCCGCGGCCATCCAGGACCTGACCTATGTGTCCCAGGTAAGGGTTGAGAACGGTGTGGAGAAGCGGGGT
This sequence comes from Chloroflexota bacterium, assembly GCA_028874675.1. Classification (GTDB taxonomy): domain Bacteria; phylum Chloroflexota; class Dehalococcoidia; order Lucifugimonadales; family UBA3495; genus Bin22. The sequence goes on along the minus strand of JAPPJA010000547.1, from coordinate 6,133 downwards.
TTCAAGGTGTACGTTGGCGGGGGCACTTCCATTATGCCCAGGCTGGCCAAGCCCCTGTACGAGTTCCTGCCCGAAGAAGACTACCTGCGGCTGGCCCTGGCAGTGTGGACCGTGTTCGACAAGGCCGAATCGCTGCGCAAGAACCGGATGATGGCCCGCCTGAAGGTATTGATTGACCGCATCGGCCTGGACGAGTTCCGCAAGCTGGTGGAAGCGGAACTGGCCGAGATTGGCCCCATTGACCCCAACGAGTACATCGCCGACGAGGATATCTACCGGGAGAGCCCCCCGGACCTGTCGTTGCTCTCGGCCAGCGGGTCCGGCAACGGCGGCGGCGAGTACAATTACTGGCTGGAAACCAACGTGGTGGCCCAGAAGCAGGCCGGCTACAACATTGTTTACGTCAAGCCGGTTCGGGGAGACCTGACTCCGGCCCAGTTCCGGGGTCTGGCGGACATCCTGCGCCGCTACACCGGCGGCCGGTCCAACGCCACCCAGGAACAGAACCTGGCGCTGCGCTGGGTTCCCGACGGCTACCTGCACGATGTGTGGGAGGCCCTGGGCGCCATAGATTTGAACGAGCCCGGCGCCCACACCATCAACAACGTGGTGTCCTGCCCTGGCACCGATAGCTGCAAGCTGGGTATTACCGCGTCCATGGGCCTGGCCAAGGCAGTGCGCGAAGAACTGGGGACCTGGAACGGCCTGATGCAGGATGAGGGAGTCAAGGGGATCCGCATAAAGATGAGCGGCTGCCCCAACGGCTGCGGCCTGCACCACATTGCCAACATCGGCTTCCATGGGGCGGCCATCAAGGGCCCCGACGGGAGCCAGATACCCGCCTACGAGATGTTCCTGGGCGGCAATTACGGTGACAACAAGGTTGAGGACTCCCGAATCGGGACCCGCATACCCAAGGTCAAGGTTCCCGCCAAGCTGGTGCCCGGCATGATCCGCGAGATCGCGACCTATTACAAGGACAACCGGCAGGACGGCGAGAGCTTCAACAACTTCCTGGACCGGGTGGGCATCGAGGAACTGACCTCGGTTGCCGCTGAAATCCAGGAATCCGCGGCCAGCAAAGAGGTGGGCGGCGACCTGTACGTGGACTGGGAACGTACCAGCAACTATGTCCTGGAGCGTGGCGAAGGCGAGTGCGCCGTATAGCCAGGGAGGGCCGGGGCGCGCCAGGACGACGCTAGTCCGCCACCTCTCAAAAAAAGGAGGGGGCGATTATGGTGGAGAACAGCAAGAGCAAGGTAGCAGCGGGTGTGTTGGCGTTACTCCTTGGCGGCCTGGGGGTCCACAAGTTTTACCTGGGGCGCGTGGGCGCGGGCATCGTGCATATCATCCTGTCTATCACCATCATTGGCGTACCGGTGAACTGGGTGATATGCCTGATTGAGGCCATAATATATTTCACGAAGTCTGATGGGGAGTTTCACCAGGCTTACGTAGTTAATCGGAAGAGTTTCTTCTAGCAGACCGCCAACTGGTGGCCCGGCTACATCAGATTGTTGCGAACAGCGGACTATAGACTTTGCCCTCTCTGAACGGCAGGACTGTTGCATTTGTGGAAGCCCGGATGACCTCGGAAATGGCCGGGCTCATCGAGCGTCACGGCGGTGTTCCCTATCCCGCCCCGGTGCTGCAGGAAGTTTACCTGAAGGACAGTCCCGAGGTTCAGCAACTGGTCCTGGACACCTGCTCCGGCCGAATTGATGCAGTAACCCTGCTTACCGGTGTGGGCACGCAGGCCCTCGTTTCCACAGCCGCCGCCATGGGGCGCGAGGAGGAATTTATTGCGGCGCTCGATGGCCTGACCGTAATTGCGCGCAGTCCCAAGCCGGCCCGGGTGCTGCGGCGCCACAAAATTCACATCGACGTGATGCCTCCCGAACCATACACCACCGCAGACCTGGTCAACAGCCTGCAGGAATGGGACCTTTCCGGCAAGGTCGTCGCACTGCAGCACTACGGCGGCCCCAACCGGCCCCTGGTCGCTCACCTGCAGGAAAAGGGCGCGGAAGTCCGCGAGGTCATCCTTTACACCTGGGGTCTGCCCGAGGACGAGGCTCCAGTGCTGGCCATGATTGACGACATTGCCGGCGGCGGGATAGACGCCATCGCCTTCACCAGCCAACCCCAGGTGGGCAACCTGCTGACCATTGCCGCCAAAGCCGAAAAGGAAGAGGTCCTGCGGGCCTCCCTGGGCGCGCAGACCGAGTCAGGCAAAAATGGCCGGGATGCGGGAGCGGTGGTTGCTTCCGTTGGCCCGGTGTGCAGCCGGCGACTGCGAGAGGCCGAAATTCCGGTGGACGTGGAGCCCGAACATCCCCACATGGGCAGCATGGTGCTGGCCCTGGTTGACTATTTCGAGTAACCGTCACGCCCTTCGTTAGAGTTGCATACCCATCCTCTCGTCCTCATTCCTGAGCCGCCTCAAGCCCCACTCCATGCTGGACGTGGGTTTCCTTTCGGGCGGTTGTGTTGTCCGCAGACCCGGTTCGCGAACCTCCCGTGCCGTTGGCATCAGGTGTTGCCTCAATGCCAAGCCACATGAATGGGAACGCCGACCGCATGCGGCAAATGAGCGACATTCCTCTCCCCACTGCCTTATAATGCCCGCTGAATTCAGCAATGGAATGAAGGGCTTTGCACAATGAATGCGCGAGCCTCACTGTGCAAAGCCCCATACGAGGAAGCTCGACTGTACCAAAGAGATGAAGGAAGCTAGAATCTCAATAGACCACCATCGAAATGGAGATACAACATGGGCATGCTGGAAATTACCATCGAAATCGGCGACCCTGCCGGCCAGAACTTTGAGGAACTGGAAGTCATAGTCGATACCGCAAGTACCAACACCGTGATCCCCAGCGACATCCTGGAGCTGCTGGGAGTGCCAATAAAGACAACAAAGCCCACCAGAATCGCCGACGGATCAATAATAATGTCGCGCGCGGGCTACACAATAATCCGACTGGAGGGAGAGGAATTCCCCACGCCGGTCACCTTCGCCGAGCCGGGAAAACCCTCCCTGCTGGGCGTAGTAGCGCTGGAGACCGCCGCGCTGGCCGTGGACCCAGTGGAACAAAGGCTGGTGCCCACCAACCTCATGAGGCTTTAGAACCTGCATCGCCTCGGACATAGACATCTGAGCCCACGTTTTATTCATACCGTTGTTGACCACACTCTCATGCGTCCTCGCAGGCCCAAGTCATCTCCCGATTAAAACAGATTCTTCACAGCGAATCGAAATTGAAAAGGATTCATTGTGCAAAGCCGGAATGAAGTTAATGAAGGTTTACGTGGCCAGTTCCTGGCGCAATGAGGTGTATCCCGAGGTGGTGGAGGTGCTGCGGCAGGCCGGCCACGAAGTGTATGACTTTCGACACCAGGGAAGTTCCGGCTGGAATCCCGCCGAAATGACTTCAAGCAAGCTATTCAGCTTCCTCGACCACCCCAGGGTGCAGTCCATATTCCAGCGAGACATGGATGCCCTGGTGGCCAGCGACGCCGTGGTATGCGTTCTGCCCTGCGGCCGCTCGGCCCACCTGGAACTGGGCTACGGCATCGGGGCAGGGAAGCGCACGGTGCTTCTGTGGCATGATGGGGATGCCCCGGACATTATGCACAAGGCGGTGGACGCGATCGTATTTGAGGTTTCGGAAATACCCGGGGCGTTGGAAGCTGACCGGCAATGAACGATACCGGGGCGTCCTTCCAGGGCTGACGGACTGTTGTGGCGGGATCTTGGACGGCCGAGGTGCGACAGGGCCTTGCCACCCATTCACTCCACCCCGGCCCTGACCGGTCAAGGGCAGGGGATTCCGGAATAGCCGAAGTCAGTCCGACAGGAATGGAGTGATGGGTAGCAACGATTGTCGCAACTGCGGCGAGAACCAGGGGCCATAAACTGCTGCAAGGTTCTCGCCGGCGAGAAACGACGGTTAAGGGTCAAACTTTGGGATTTATATACTAAATTACACGGACCCCGGTCTTACCCGGGGTCTTTCTCCTCTTCCTTAACCTTTTCCAGATACCGCCAGTGGGTCTTATTCGGCATCTTTAACACGGTCCTGACCAGCTCATCAGTGGGCACTTTAACCGGTTCAGGTAACACCCTTTCCACCGGCCTTCCCCTGGGCTTTTTCCTTTTTGTAGCCATCCTTTATTCTCCTGCCTGATTGACATCAGGTCCGTAACTAACGATTACATTGACGGGTAGGTGGCCGAGCCGGTTTAAGGCGCCGGATTCCTAATCCGGTGAAGCATAAAAACTTCCGCGGGTTCGAATCCTGCCCTACCCGTCAACAATCTTAAAGGGGACGTGGCAGAGTGGCTGATTGCAGCCGACTCTTAATCGGGCAGGCCTCTGATCTCGCGGGTTCGAATCCCGCCGTCCCCGTTAAGAAAAAGTCCTTCACCTTTGACATCAGCGCCAGCTTGCAGGAAGTGCACCACATGTTGCCTCTACAGCCTGCTCCATCGACGTGATCCGGGCTTTCAGTTCCTTACGCGTAACTTCACTATCCTTCTCCCCAATTCCTGGCAATTCGCCACCATCCCGAAAAGTCTCGAAATCCTGAATCATTGCATTCGCATACAACTCCATAATCTCCGCCAATTCATCCGCACGCACACCCACATGCTCCAATCTAACTGGAACAGCCAAGGAACTAATATTTCTAGCACTCCTCTTTACTGCTTGATAATCTCGATCATTACGTTCATCCAAGAAATCAGTATGTAAATCAGCTCCCATAAAAGAGGCTGTTATTGCATCGTTTATGTTATCCCACAGAAGCTGAGTACTATCCTCACCATCCACAAACCGCCCATTTAGATTTTTCAGATACACTTGCTCCTCAGGTGACTGACAAACAGGTTCCGACGGCGTAGGCACTGGTGTGTCAGTAGGTCGAGGTGTATTAGTCGGCCGTGGAGTACTAGTCGGTTCCACTGCATTATCGCTTTCCACTGGGCTTGAAGTTTCCGTTGCCTCCATTACCTCAACATTTTCAACCGGACTTGAATCCGGCGTGGCTACAACTACCGCAGGCTCTGATTGAATTGGTTCGTCAATAGACATACCCACTACTCCGCAAACAGTACAACTCCCCATAAAAGCCACCGCAATGATAACCCAGTGAACGGGCTTCAAAGTAGCGATAACTACTTTTACTTGTTCCATCATTGGGACCCATTCCAGCTTCAGGATGTTCGGACACTGCTACGTTACCCAACAGCCCAAGGTAAGTCAGAAGGGGCCACGAGGGCCCGTCTATCCCAAAACCCATGGACTTACCCTGAACTGAGTAACGTAGCCAAGGAATCTTACCATCCATTTTCAAAGCTGGAAAGACCGCTACGCCGCGTCCTTCACCTGTTCTGTGGTCTCCTTACCGCCGTCCGTCAAGGGCCTGAATACCTTGCCAGCTATCAGCTCCTGATAGGGAAGCCTTTTACCAGCACCACTCCGCACCATCCCGGCCATCTGGGCGAAGGTGTCCTTCTCCCGACAGTTATGCCGGCCTTCAAATTCATTGACATACCGGTGCAGGGGCTTGGGACTCATGTGATGATAAACCCCAGCTATGCCACGCCGGAACATAGCCCAGTTACTTTCAATTCCGTTAGTGGAAACCTTACCCCGAGCATATTCCCCTTCAGCGTGATTAACCACCTCATGATCCCGTGCCATCCCCTCGTAAGCCTTAGCACCATCGGTATAAACCACCGCATCCTGGCTAGTGCTATCATGAATAAAACCCTGCAACGTTTCCTTAGTGGTATCCGCCACCACCTCCATTTTGACTTTGCCGGTAGCCCTATCCTTAATGCCCACTACAGCCGTCTTTCCGACCGCACCGCGTCCAGCCTTACGCTTCTTGCTGGCATGTTTGTTCTTCTCCAGTCCACCTATATAAACCTCATCAGCTTCAACAGGACCTTGAAAGAAGGGATCCTGAGCATCTTCCCAAGTCTCCCTTATCCTGTGGGCCAGGTGCCAGGCCGCCTTCTGCGTTATATCCAGATCGCGGTGCAGCTTCATTGAACTTACACCCTTCAAGTTAGTGGACAGCAGAGTTACGCCCGTATCCGGGCCGGGCAAAGGCGACTAACTGGA
>JAPPJA010000271.1 GCA_028874675.1 Chloroflexota bacterium | reverse complement strand
CCAGTAATTTATCCTTAGGCTCAATATTCCTTATTGAAGCACTTACCTCGATTCGCGATGTAGTATGATTACTTCTTGCCACTACATCGATAGGTATGATAAAAAAGATGTCAGGTATCGCAAGAGAACAAGGAGGGGACGGGATGAATAAGCTGGTGTATCAATTGGCAGCCACAACAAGCCTGCTGGTTCTGCTACTCATGGCCAGTATCGCCTGCGGCTTGGGTGAATCTGACGACGAAGCATTTAAAATCGGCGTTATGGAGTCGCTGACCGGACCAGGGGAGACCTACGGCACAGTAATCAACCAGTCCAAGGAAATGGCCGTCGCGGAAATCAACGATGCCGGCGGCGTTAACGGCAAACCCCTGGAACTGGTCGTGGAAGACTCCAAGTGCGGAGCCCAGGACGCCATCACCGCCTACAACAAGCTCACGGACGTGGACGGTGTAAAGATTATTCTGGGAACCTCCTGCAGTGGAGCCATGCTCGGGGCGGCGCCCCGGGCGGAAGAGGACGGCGTCGTTCTTTTCTCGGCATCAGCAACCAGCCCAGACATTGAAGGCGCGGGAGACTACATATTCCGGACAGCGATTAACGACGCAAAACTGGGAGTAGATGCCGGCAACACCATGTGGGTTGACGGCATCCGGACCCTCGCCACCATCAACGAGAGTACCGACTACGCCGAAGGCGTCCAGAAGACTACGGTAGAGCAATTTGAAAAACTGGGCGGCACGGTGGTCGGCAGCGAAAAGTACGCCTCCGATGTCACCGACTTCAGGACCCAGTTGACCAAGCTCCTGGGCGAAAATCCGGACGCGGTCTTGCTGGCAGCCCAGTCCGAGTTCACCGGGGGGACCATTATCAAGCAGTCCCGGGAACTGGGGTACACCGGTCCTTTCTACACCGAGGTGGTACCCACGGGAACCACTGCCCTGGAGATTGCCGGCGACTCAGCTACCGGCGTCAAGGCCATCATACCCAGTCCCGACCTGGAAACCCAGAAGGGCAAGGAGTTCCTGGCCAACTTCCGGACTCGCTATGGCTACGTTACTCTTCCCTGGTTCATAGGGTCCGCCTATGATACGGTCCACATTGCGGCCCACTGCCTGGAGCAGACAGGAGATGACCAGGATGCCGACGGTTTCCGGGATTGCCTCTACGGCCTCTCCTGGAACGGCACCATCGGGGACGGCTACACCTTCGACAGCAATGGCGAAGTTGTGGGGCTTTCCAACGCGGTAGTGGAAGTGCTCCCACTGAGCGAAAGGACCGAGGAAAACAACGGCTACCGAGTCCTGGGTTCCGCTCCTACCCCGTAGCTGAGATTTCGGCAACCAGAACGGCAAAGGGGATTGGCCGAAGCGCAACTGGCCAATCCCCTGATTCTTGAAGAGTGAGCGGCGCTTGCCGCCGTATCGTCTCATTTCCGCTCCAGCATCTATTCCCCAGTTGCGCCGGTTTCACCAAGTGATATCGCGGGGACCGCAGGCAACCTCCATAGCGGCAGGATGACTCGGTCAAATATTCAGGAACGGGACATCGGTCCAACCCAGGGCAATCGCGCTTTAACTGACTGTCACACTCCGAGCCCTTCCGCCCGGCTCAGAGCTACCTGACCACCGTTTAAAGAATCAGTCTCCATTTAAGACTGGATTGCACTGCGGTCCAACCCGTCGTAGCGGCAAACTAACACCAATGTAGGTTAAACTAGAAACACAACCTCGAAACAGGCGAATTATTCTTGCTGAGCTATTTTTCCCGCACCGAAAGGCTGATAGCAACCCTTCTGGTAGCCATTGTGCTTGTTTATATCGGCTGGCGAGCTATTTCTTCGCCGGAGCAGGCGATGCAGTTCGGGTTCAACGGCCTGTCAGTGGGGGCGATTTACGCCCTCATGGCCATCGGGTTCACCCTGGTTTACAGCACCGTCTGGTTCTTCGACCTCTACTACGGCGCGGCCGCCGCCCTGGGGGCCTACAGCGTTTTCTACTTGAGGTCCCAGGAGTGGCTGGGCGGTCAATACCAGGTAAACACCCCTGTCGTAAACATTATTCTGGCCATGGTGGTCGCCGGAGTGGCGGCCTGGGTGATTCACACTGCCTTCTACGGAAGACTCAGGGAGAAGGTTGACCCCACCGTGCTCAGAATTGTCGGCGGTGCGGTGGCCATGGCCATCGGGGCCTACACCGGGCTTGTTCTGACCTTTCCCAGTCACCTCCACGTTACCTTCGGTCCCGTAGCAGCCGTAGTGATTGGGATCGCGGCTATGTGGGGCATTAAGTACCTTTTCGACCGGGTGAGTGGAGGCAGGGGTCTGCAGGCAGGACTAGTAATTGGCGTTTTGGTCGGATGGGCACTGGCTGTCTCCCTTAGCTTGGTTTTCGTGATGTCCCCGGGCAGCAAGCTGTACCTCAGCTGGGCAGTTTCCTGCCTGCTGGCCGGCACGGTCGGCCTTGCCCTGTACCGAGGCCTGTACGTCCGAATGCGGCAGCGGTCCCGGTCTCCGCTGATAATGCTGGTGGCCTCCCTGGGCATTCTGCTGGCTCTCACCGCCTGCATTTCCATCGTCTTCCAGAGCGCCCCCAGACCTCTTCCGGACCCCTTCGGCAGTGTCCCGTGGACCATCGGTGGGGCCAACATCAAGGGCTTCAATTTCTTCGCCATCGGAGTGGCCATTGTGGGATTCCTGGCGCTCTTCTCGGTCCTCAAGTGGACCTCCTTCGGCAGGGCGGTGCGCGCCATAGGCGACGACGAAGAGGTTGCCAGGGTAGTCGGCATCAATACCACCGTCATAGTCGCCATCGTTTTCTTCGTTGGCACCGCCTTTGCGGCCATGGCCGGAATACTCAGCGGGCATGACACGGCGATCCAGCCTCGCATGGGACTGCTGCTCTTATTGAAGGGCTGGATAGCATCCGTTGTGGGAGGCATTGGCAACCTGTACGGGGCGATACTGGGTGGCTTTGTGCTGGGCCTGATAGAACAGTTCGCCATCTGGGACCTGGCCGGCGAGTGGAAGGACGTCGTGGCGTTCGGGTTGTTAATCCTCTTTCTTTCTTTCTGGCCCCAGGGCCTACTGCCGAGGAAGTGAAACCGTGATCGCAAACCTTCCAGGCTGGCAACGACTCACAGGCTTTTTGCGGAACCCCCGGGAAGCCTTAACCCTGTCGCGGGGCAACATCGAACTGTGGGCCAATTTGCTGATCATCCTGTGCGCCCTGGTCTTTATGCTTCTGAAAGGGGCGACCTTTGCCGTAACCCTGACCACGGTGTTCGGCATCTGGGCCATGCTCTCCATCAGCCTGAACCTGGTAGTGGGCTATACCGGGCTGCTTTCGGTCGGCCACATCGGGTTCTTTGGGCTGGGGGCATATACCGTAGCTATCCTGACTTCCACCACCTCCTATGAGAACCTGCGTACAGGAGAGATTCCGACTTTTGGCTGGCCCTTTTTCGCCGCTCTGCCCGTGGCCGCGCTGGTGGCGGGCCTGGTTGCGCTGCTGGTGGGCATAGCCTTCAACCGGTTCCGCGACGACATTTATGTTCTGGTGTCCTTTGGCTTTGCGATAATATCCTTCAACGTATTTCTCAACCTCCGGGTATTGACCCGCGGGGCCTTCGGCATTCACGATGTCGCCCGTCCCCAGATCGGCAGCTGGGTGTTCGACACTGAACTGGAATTGATGCTCGTCTCCCTGGTCCTGCTGGCCATTGTCATAGGAATTTCCTGGTTTATCGTTTCGTCTTCCTTCGGCAGAGTGCTGAAGGCCATCCGGGAGGACGAGCAGGTGGCAGAGGTATTCGGGTACCACGTCACCCACTACAAGCTGGCAGTATGGGTGATATCGGCAATGATGACCGGACTGGCCGGTGGCATGTTCTCCAGCTGGACCACTTTCATTGACCCCAATTCCTTCATACTTCTTGAGTCCATACTCCTGGTGTCCATAGTTATTCTCGGCGGACTGGCCACCATATGGGGCTCCCTGTTGGGGGCCCTGGCCTTCGTGCTGCTGGAGGAGGGGATGCGTTTCCTGCCCTTCCTGCCCCAGGAATACGTGGGGCAGGCGCGCCAGGTGGTGCTGGGCGTACTGCTGGTAGTATTGATGGTGTTCAGGCCACAGGGCCTCGTCGGAAGGTTCAAGCTATGAGTAATAACGGCAGCCAGAATAACTACTACATCCTGGAAACCCTCGACATCTCCAAGCATTTCGGGGGAGTTTCAGCAGTTGACGGGCTGAGTATTTCCATACCCCGGCGGGGGGTGACCAGCATTGTGGGCCCCAACGGTTCCGGCAAGTCAACCCTGATAAACCTGCTCAGCGGCACCCTGCCACTGGACGACGGCATAGTGGTCATAGACGGCCAGCGGCTTCGGACCATCCACGCCTATGAGACTCCGGACCACAGCATCACCCGTACCTTCCAGGAGGTCCGGCTGTTCGACCAGATCAGCGTACTGGACAACATTCTCGTAGTCCTCACCACCCGCAAGTTCTGGTCCGCGGTATTTGAGCGCACAAGCCGCCAGCATCGGGCAAGGGCTCAGGAAATCCTGGAGCAGGTGGGCATGTGGGAAAAAAAGGACTCTCTGGCCATGGACCTGTCGTACGGGCAACGCAAGCTCCTGGAGATTGGACGGGCGATGGCCCTGAACGTGAACATTTATCTCCTGGACGAACCCTTCGCGGGACTGTTTCCCCAGATGCTCGAACGGGTCAAGGTCCTGCTCAAGGACCTGCGGGACCAGGGACGCACCATTATCTTCGTTTCCCATAATATGGAGATCGTGCGGGAGATGGCCGACCACCTGATCGTCCTGGACGGGGGGAAACTGCTCCTTGCGGGTGAAGTCGAAGATGTCCTGAATCAGCCGGAAGTGATTTCAGCCTATCTGGGGACCTAATTGCTCAGTCGGCGGCAACGTCGTCATTAGAGAAGTCAGGCCATGGAGCAGCAATCTTTCACAACCCAGACGACTCCAACGGAACTCAATGGGTCGGGCAACGGAATGACCCTGGAGCTGAGAGATGTGTCGGTCCACTTCGGAGCCGTGGCGGCCCTGCAGAACGTCAGCCTGGGAGTCAGCCGCGGCGAACTGGCGGCAGTGATGGGCCCCAATGGCGCCGGGAAGTCCACCGTGCTGAAGGCCATCATGGGTCTGGCCCCGGTAACCGGCGGGCAAGTCTTCTGGCACGGTTCCCCTCTTGTGGCGGCTACCCACGAAATTGTCAAGCAGGGGATATCCTTCGTGCCCCAGGGACGCCGAGTGTTCACTCACTTGTCGGTTTCGGAAAACCTGGAGCTGGGCTGCCTTTACCTGAACGACCGGGCGGAACAGCAGAGGCGGCTGGATTCAGTGCTGGAACTGTTTCCCATTCTCTATGACAAGCGCCGGGATATGGCCAGCCAGATGTCCGGCGGGCAGCAGCAGATGCTGGCCCTAGGGCGAGGGCTCATGGCCAACCCGGAGGCCCTGCTGCTGGACGAACCCACCCTGGGGCTGGCGCCCATCATCGTGAAAGAGGTATTCGAGAAGGTCCACGAAATCAACGAGAAGCTCCAGACCACCATCTTCGTAGTTGAGCACAACATCAAGGGAGTCCTGGACATTGCCAGCAGGGCCTATGTACTGGACAAAGGGCGTCTCGTCCACAGCGGCACGCCGCGGTCAGTCCAGGAAACCAATATCCTAACTGACGTCTTTCTCGGCCGCCTCGGAGTTGACTCCGAGGAAGAGACCTAGTCCCTGGTACCTCAAAACCGTTAATACACCCTGCCTGCCGCGCCACTATGAATTCCGACTTTCTTAATCGCCGCGTCGTGGACTTGAGCCACCCACTGGGCCCTTCGGCCCCAATCTGGCCCGGAGACCCCGTTACCGAGTTTGAAACCGTCGCCAGCCTGGAGCGGGACGGGTATTTTCTGCGGCGCTTTTCACTGGGCGAGCATTCCGGCACCCACGCCAATGCTCCGGCCGGCTTCTATCCCGGCGGAGCCAGCATAGACGAATACCCTCCTTCCAGCTTTGTGGTCCCAGCCATCGTGATAGACGCGCGCCAGCGGGCGCTGGCCAACCCCGACTATAGATTGGGCGTAAACCTTCTTCTGGAGTGGGAGCGGGAAAACGGCCCCATTCCCGCCCAATGCCTGGCAATCATGCGAACGGGCTGGGAAGAGCTATGGAATAAGCCGGATGCTTACCTGGGACTGCGGGAGGACGGTTCCCTCCACTTCCCCGGTTTCAGCGCCGAGGCGACCGGCGTGCTTCTGACCCAAAGAGGGGTTGCCGGAATCGGCATTGACACTCACGGAGTTGACGGAGGTCGTGACACCGAATTCTCCATAAACCGGCGAGTGCTGGAACAGAAGCGCCTGGTTCTGGAGAACCTCTGCAACCTGGACCAGCTGCCCCCCACCGGAACCGTGCTGGTCATCGGAGCGCTGCGGCTGGAGGGAGGCAGCGGGTCGCCCGTCTCGGTGCTGGCCTTTGTGCCTTGACCGGTGGTTCCAGCTGATTACCCGCCTGCCGGGAGACCAGGTCCCTTCGATTGTTGTGCATGTCTTGCCCCGCTTTAGTAAGCGGGGCAATTTCCGAAGTGGACTGAGCGGCCTCCGGGGAGAATATCGGCCCCATCCCAGCCCTCCCCGTCAAGGAGAGGGGATGATCTGCAGGGCAATCGCTTTATGGCGCAGGACCATTGGCGGCATAAATCCGACAGGCAACAGTCAGGTCGCCCCGAGCCCTTCGGCGAGCTCAGCATGACATCAGACTAAAACGCGATGGCCCCCGGGCAATCCAGGACACTGCTCCAGAATCGCTTCTCCAGTTTCCCTGTCCGGCGCCGCTGGCGTCATAACCGGGTGGGTTCAAGGATGAGCATATGGCGGCGCGGATATTCTTGCGGTATTCCGCCTGCCTCGCTGGCTCAAATGTGTCGAGGTCGGCAATTTCTTGCCGACCTCGAGAGGTACCGGTGGGCAATTAGCGAGGACTTGCT
>JAPPJA010000300.1:1518-7008 GCA_028874675.1 Chloroflexota bacterium | reverse complement strand
TGGCGCAACGATTACTTGCTTAAAGTGCTCCGCAGTTAAAATGCAATTGCCCTGGTAGTCAACGCAGATCGGCAGCGTTGCCATTCCGGTGGCTTAAGGCGGGCAGGTATGGGTTTGAAAGCCGCCCCGGCTAAATTTCGACCGTTATGCCGCCGACAAATCGCTTCATGTTGGGCGCTTCCCGAACATCCGGTGGCGGGCAAATGTTGACCTGTGAGGGGCTGTTACATGCCGAAACCGCCAAATCTGCCAGGGCTGGTGTCACGACATAGTTGCCTTTCAGCATGCAGCAGGGTCACCTGCCTTTCCGGATAGCCTCCCTCGCGGGAAAGACGGCTCCACAGTCCACCCTGGCCTCGTGTCTCTGAACACTTGCGATGGCGGAGCTTCAGGTCTGCAGCGGTTTATGGCCAAGGCAAGTGCGGAGCAACAGGATGAGATTCGACCGGAGGGCTGGCGCATGTGGGTTATGCTTTTGAAATCACCCACAAGCCCGCATCAACTTCAACGGCCCTTACCCGCCGCTGATGGCCGGCACAAAGTGAACTTCGCTGCTTTCGCCCACCTTTTCCAGCAATCCCATTCGCGCCACTTCGCCGTCGATGGACACGGCAAGATTTGGCCTGACCTGGTTATTCTCCAAGAGGCGGTCCCTGATTCCAGGAAATTGCTCTTCCAGGCCATTGATTAGTTGCCTGACGTTCCCGGCGTCAACTTGCGTCTGTCTTATTCCCCCAGTCACGGGCAAGAGCATGGTGGGAATGTAAACGGTGGCCACGGTTGTCGCTCCTTTCTGCTCTCTACTGTTCCCTTATTTTCGCATACAGGAAGCAATCTATGGTTTTTCCCGCCTTGATGACACGCCGGCGCAACCGACCCTCCAGGCAATATCCCGCCTTCTCCAGCACCCTGGCGGAAGCGGGATTCCACTCGAAGACCTCAGCGTGGATCCGGTCCAGGTCAAACTGGGAAAAGGCGTAGTTTGTCACTTCTTCAACGGCCCTGGTCGCAATGCCTATACCCCAGAAGGGCTCTCCCAACCAGTACCCGATCTTGGCAGTGCGCCGGAAAATGTCATCGCCGAGCTGAAGGCCAATGCCACCGATAGCCTCTTCCCCGCTTGCAATTGCCCATTGGGATTCGGGAACCTGCCTCGAGACTGTTCGTATCCAATCCCGAGCATCTCTCTGGGTGTAAGGATAAGGAAAGGCGTCACGCAAATTCATGGAGACTGCTCGATTGTTGGCGTATTTTACGAGGCTGGCTTCATCCTCGTTAAGCCAGCTTCGGATCTGCCAGTCTCCTATCTCGATCTTCATCGGCTTCCTTGACTGAAAAGGGCGGGTATTCAACCCGCCCTAAGGTTTCATGGGGAGTCTGCGGATACTCGACTACGACAGTGCTTCCAGGACTGCGCCGGGGTTGGCCGGCAGCCGGTCGATCCTCCGTCCCACGGCATGGGAAATAGCGCTTCCTATGGCGGCCAGGGGAGGCACTATGGGTACTTCGCCCACACCCCGCACACCGTAAGGGTGCCCGGGGTTGGCCACCTCGACAATGACCGTGTCGATCATGGGCAGGTCCAGGGCCGTGGGCATGCGATAGTCCAGGAAGCTGGAGTTCATCATCTGGCCCTGGTCGTTGAAGAAATACTCTTCGTTGAGCGCCCAGCCGATGCCCTGAACCACGCCGCCCTGCATCTGTCCCTCGACATAGCTGGGATGGATGGCCTTGCCGGCGTCCTGCACGGCGGTGTACCGCAGGATGGTAGTCTTTCCCGTATCCGGGTCAACCTCCACGTCCACGATGTGCACCCCGAAACCGTTGCCCTCGCCAGTGGGGTCCACGTTAGAGGCGCCGGTAATGCCTCCGCCGGTGCCCAGCAACTGGCGGGCCAGCTCCCGGAAGGTCATTCGCAATTCCGGGTCGGACTTGTGCGACAGAACGCCGTCTATGTACTGGACATCCTCGACAGGCGTGTCCCAGATCCTGGCCGCCCGTTCTACCATCTGAGTTTTCACGTCCTCCGCGGCTTCAATGGCGGCCCATCCGGTCGCGAAAGTGGTACGGCTGCCGCCGGTAACCATGGTATAGCCGATGGAGTCGGTGTCCACCACCGTGGGCTTCACGTCCTCGTAGGCTATGCCCAGGGTCTCCGCCGCCTGTTGGGCAATGGACGCTCGGCTGCCACCGATATCCACCGAACCCTCGATCAGGTTCACGGTGCCGTCCGGGTTGACACTGATATTTACGGCGGACTGGAATCCCCGGTTGAACCAGAAGCCGGCAGCCACGCCCCGGCCTCGATTGGGTCCTTCCAGGGGCGCCTTGTAGTGGTCGTGATTGCGGGCGGCTTCCAGGCATTCCACCAGCCCGATGCGGCGGAAGATGGGCCCTTCCACCCGGCGCACTCCTTCACGGGACGCGTTGCGCAGGCGAAACTCCACCGGGTCCATGCCCATCTGTTCGCAGATTTCGTCTATGACCGACTCCACCGCAAATGCCGCCTGGGGAGACCCCGGGGCGCGGTAGGCGGCCGTCTTGGGCTTGTTCACCACCACGTCATAGCCGTTGATCCGGGCATTGGGCACGTCATAGCACGCCAGGGCGCAGGCCGCACCCTGCATTACGGGAGAACCCGGGAACGCCCCCGCCTCGAAGGCCAGGAATATGTCGGCAGCGGTAATCTTGCCCTCGCTGGTTACACCAAGCTTGACCTTCATCCAGGTGCCGGGCGCCGGTCCGGAAGCCTCAAACACCTCGGTGCGAGTCATCAGTACCTTTACCGGTCGGCCTGACTTCCTGGACAGGAGGGCAGCTATGGGCTCCAGGTAGGCGGTAATCTTTCCGCCAAATCCCCCGCCGATCTCCATGGGCGTTACCTTAACCCTGGAGACCGGGTGCCGCAGGATGTCGGCAACGCTGGTGCGGACCACGAACGGGCCCTGGGTGCTGCACCAGATGTTCAGCTGGCCGTCGGTATTGCAGAAGGCGGTGGAGTTGTGAGGCTCAATATAGCCCTGGTGCACGGAAGCAGTCTCGAATTCCCGCTCCAGCACCACGTCCGCCTGCTTCAGGCCCTCATCCAGGTCGCCTGTCTCGAAAGCCATGTGCGAAGCCACGTTGCTGGGTTTGTCGGAAAGCTCGCCAAGCTCAGACGTAAACAGGTCCTCGTGCAACAGGGGAGCGTCGGACTCCATGGCCTGCCGCACCGTCATTGCCGGTGGCAGAACCTCGTACTCCACCCGGATCAGTCTTGCCGCTTCTTCTGCCACGTGCTGACTCTCAGCAGCAACGGCGGCAATCGGATGCCCCTTGAATAGCGCCTTGTCCGAAGCCAGCACGTGGTTGCTGGCAAGCTTGAGGCGCTGGTACTCCCCGCCCAACTCCTCTCGGCTGAGGCTGGCGAAGGGCAGGTCCGCGGCCGTTACTACCGCGTGCACGCCGGGGAAGGTTTCGGCAGCGGAAGTATCGATGGACTTGATGAGAGCGTGGGCGTGGGGGCTGCGAAGCACCTTGCCCTGGAGCAGGCCGGTCAGCTGGACGTCAGCGCCGTATTGCGCCCGGCCCGTAACCTTGTCAACGCCGTCGGGGCGCAGGTGGCGCTTGCCGACGACGTTGTATTCTACCTCGGATAGAACTATGTTGGAGGCCACTCAGTACCTCCTTCAGGCCTTCATCTTGTCTTCAGCATCCAGGACTGCCCGGACTATCTTGTCATATCCGGTGCAGCGGCAAAGGTTGCCGGCCAGCCAGTGGCGGATCCTGCCCTCGTCGGCATCAGGCTCCCGGTCCAGCAGGGCCTTGGTGGCCACGATGAAGCCGGGGGTGCAGATGCCGCATTGCAGGGCGGCATTTTCCAGGAAGGCCTGCTGTACGGGATGTAGCCCTTCAGGAGTCGCCACGCCCTCGATGGTGGTAATCTCCTTGTCCTGGGCCTCCACGCCCAACACCAGGCAGGATGTGACGATGCGACCGTCAAACACCACCGTGCAGGCCCCGCAGTTGCCGTCGTTGCATCCTTCTTTGGTGCCGGTCATGCCCAGCACATCCCGCAGCACCTCAAGCAGGCTCTGGCGGGGTTCACAGAGAAAATCCGTAGGATTGCCGTTGATCGTGGTACTTACGTGTACAAGTCCAGGCATGTTTACTCTTCTCCCCTAGCTCGCTTGATTGCGTTGTTCAAGGTACGGCGGGTCAGCACTCCAACCAGGTGGATCCGCTGGCGGATGGTGCCGCGCATGTCCGTGATGGGCTTGGCGTCTTCCATGGCCAGCCGGGCCGCTTCTTCTATGGCCTCATCGGACACGGCTTTGCCGGCCAGGCTGTCACCGGCGGCCTTGCAGAAAACGGGGGTGGGAGCTACCGAAGCCAGGGCAATGCGGGCAGAAACAAAGTTCTGGCCGGAAGCATCCAGTACCACGGCGCTTCCCACGCCTGCGACGGCGATATCCATCTCATTCCGGGGAATAAACCGCAGGTAATTGGCCCCCGAATTAGCTGCCGGGGCAGGTATATTGATGGAGACCAGAAGCTCGCCCGGTTCCAGCACGTTGCGGCCGGGGCCGGTGCAAAAGTCTTCCACCGGAACCTGGCGACTGCCGCTGGGCCCAATAATGTTGGCCACCGCGCCCAGGGCAATCATCGGCGGAATAGCGTCGGCGCTGGGCGCCGAATTGCACAAATTGCCGCCAAAGCTGGCTCGACCCTGGATTTGAATGCTGCCAATCAGCGAAGCGGAATCCACCAGCCCCGGATAATTGGCGGCCACGTCGGCATTGGCATAGAGACGGTAGCAGGGAGTCGCCGCCCCTATGGTCAGTCCGCTGCCTGGGCTATAGGAAATTTCGTTAAGTTCGGGAACCTCTTTGAGGTCCACCACCAGGTCTGCGCTGCGGCGACCGCCGCGTAGTTGAACCAGGAGGTCGGTGCCTCCGGCCAGGGCCCGGGCACGGTCTCCCTTGGAGGCCATCGCCTGGACTGCCTCATCTATGGTCTTCGGTGTGGTAAATTCAATTGCTTCCAATTGCCCACCTCCTTTCGGCTGGAATTATAGCACTATGCCCTAAGGGTGTCAGCTAGTGTGGCAACTTGCGCCTACGGGGGAAGGATGCCGCCTGCTTCTGAAGAATGTACCTCAATCCTGTACCCACGTGTACCCACTGACCGCGTCGCCGGCCCGTACCCTTCGCCTGCCGACCCAAAGGCCTGCTGCGAATTGACACTTACTTTGCCCAACCCTAGACTGGGCCTGCCTCATATCCGGACTCGGCGGGCTACCAGGAGGACATATGGCTTCCCTGGACGAAAGATACCTGGCAAGTTACGCCATTCTGGAAAGGCTGGGCCGCACCGATGCCAACGGCATACCTGTTCCCCACCCCATGCTAAGCACGGTGGCGCCGGACCTCTGGCGCATGATCGGTGAAGCCTGTTTCGGCGTCATCTGGAACCGCCCCGGCCTCTCCCTGGAACACCGGAGCATGGCGA
>JAPPJA010000300.1:0-1508 GCA_028874675.1 Chloroflexota bacterium | reverse complement strand
CCTCAGGGGTCACATTGCCAGCGGTCTGGACGCAGGCTTCACTCCCGCCGAAATCGTCGAAATGATAATCCAGACCTTCTTCTACGTTGGAGCCCCCATAGGCACAACGGCCCTGGACATTGCCAGTTCGGTGTTCGAAGAACGGGGCCTGCAGGTAGAGCCCATACGGGTTTTTGATCCTGAGGAGGACCCGGAAGCGCTGCTGGCCAGGGGCCGTGACAAGCGGCTGGAGGTCCTTGGCGAAGTTGCGCCCACCAGCGACTTCCAGATTGACCAGGAGTGGGACCGGTATTTGCTGGAATACCTTTGGGGTTCTATCTGGACCAGGCCGGGCCTGGACACCATCAGCCGCATGGTCTGCACATTGTCGGTGCTGCCCCTGGTTGCCACCAACCGGTCTTTGCGGGACCACATTCAGGGTGCGCTGCGAATCGGAATGACAGAAGACCAGGTCAACGAAATATTCTTTCACCTCACTTTCTATACCGGCGAGTCCATCGCCCGCCACGCCCGCGTCATCGCCCGGGAGGTATTCTCCCGGCAGACCAGGCAATCCTGAACACTCTCATTCAACAGGAGCAAGAGCCATGCCAAGGGAATACTTCAAGGGCACAGCCGAGGAAGACCGGGCCTATTCGCCGGCTATCAAGGTTTCGGGCGGCACGACGGTGTACCTGGCGGGCGTGGGCGCAACCACCGATGCCGAGGGCAAGTCACTGGGCGGGGACTTTGAGGCCCAGGTCAGGGCTACCTTCGAGCGAATTCGCGCCAACCTCGCCCGGGCCGGCGGTGACCTCGAGGACATTGTCACAATGACGGTCTTCATCAAGGACATGCAATACGGGACCCACTTCACCCAGCTGCGCAAGGAATACTTCACCAGGGGCTATCCGTGCAGCGCCTTGATCGGAATAGATTCCCTGGCCAGGCCCGAGATGATGGTGGAAATTCAGGCCATCGCAGTGATCGGAGACTGAAAACGAGGGGCGATGAATGCCCCTCGAATCTGGCTGTTCCCCGCCTGCCGGCGCGCCGGCCTGGCTACAGGAGGGGAACAACCTCCTGGTTGAACAGCCTCAGTGAGTTGAGCTGCAGCTCGTGAGGCAACTGGTTGCCCAGGTCAATTTCGTATATGAACTGGGTCAGTTCCAGTGAATCCCTGAGCTGGCCTATGCGCTCCGCTACCTGGTCCGGAGTGCCATATGCCACCTTGTCCCGCAGCCAGTCGTCATACTCCATGCCCAGGATCCGGTCTGCTTCAGCCTGCCAGTCGCCTGTGGTCGCCCCATACTCGGCATAGCTCATCACCCGGTTTCCCAGGCGCTGGTACATAAAGACTGCCCCTTCCCTGGGGTCGGAATAGGCCCTCTCTTCGGTCTCCGCTACGTAGATGGGCACCCGAAGACCCACTTCCGGTTCTCCCTCGTGTCCGGCTTCGCGCCACGCCTTCCGGTAGGCATCTATATGTGCCGCCAGCTCATCGAAGGTGAAAACGCGAGAGGGATTTA
>JAPPJA010000073.1 GCA_028874675.1 Chloroflexota bacterium | reverse complement strand
CCACAGGAATGGCGATAGACAAGTGCCATCCATCATTTCAATGCAGTTGGACCACCGGGGTCAGTATTAGGCCAACGCTATCAAAGCCTGAAACCCCGGGTGCCGGCCCCCGCTGGTATGACAGTGTCAGCCACGGAAATGGTCGCAGAAGTTGTTCCAGCCGCGGCCTTGATTTAGTCCCTCAGGGGCGGCAGCACCCCGGTCAGCCAGGGAATGAGGTCCCGCAACACTTCGAAGGGTATTTCGTGGCCCATGTTGTATTCCCGGTATTCGGGGGCGTAGCCTTCGGCTTCCAGGAAGGCGCGGGTTGCGCGGGCGGTTTCCACCGCAATCTGCATGTCACCCGTGCCGTGAGCCACAAAGATGGGCTGACTCCTGCCCTGGGGAAGCTTGGGGCGCAGCAGCTCGGGGTCGAACACGGCGGCGCTGAGGGCCACCAAGCCAGCGAAGACCTCAGGACGGTCCATGCCGCAACGATAGGTCATTGCGCCGCCCTGGGAAAAGCCGAGCAACGCGACATTGCCTGGCGTGGCGTTGAGCTTCTCAAAGATTTCGTCGAAACAGTCCAGGAGCAGGGCCTCGGAGGACTCCCGGGCGGCCTCCACCTCCTCACGGCTGGCCACGTTCTGGCGGGGCATCCAGCCATACCCGCGGTAGCCGCCACCAAAGTCAAACTCCAGGGGAGCGTTGGGGCAGGCATAAACGTAGCCCCGGTCTTCAATGGCCGGGGCCAGGCCGGCAAGATCGCCCATGTGGGCCCCGAAACCGTGCAGCATGATCACCAGGGGATAGCTGACGTTGGGGTTGTAATCGTCGGGCATTACGGTCAGGAAGGGGAGGCTGCGCCCGTCGTGTCTCTCTGTCTTCATTCGTCTGTCTCCTTTTGACTGTCCAAAGTCTGCACCATCCTAACATTGGCCACTTGCATTACCCAAGTCCGTCAGCCATAGCCGGCCTGGAAGCCTTCCCATAAGGGGGCGGTGATCCTAGCGCCCACCATACGGGTCGCCTGCCGGAGACCCTGCTCGGCAAAGCGGAGATCGCGGGAGAGAATTTCCTCTTCGGATACCGACGAGAGGCTTTGACGGTACTGGGACAGGAACCGGCCCATTTCCTCGCCGGCGAGTCCCATCCTGGAGAGCAACCGGAATTCCGGTGTTGTGCGCACCAGGTTATATACCTCCTCGGGTTCCAGATCCGGAAAGTTGTCCAGCAGTACCGAAACCCCGAAGTCGATCAGCAGACAAGACCTGGCTGAATTGCCGTCTCCTGGTCGGAAATGAGGGAACAGGAGGTGCGACCGGCCGTCCGGGTCGGAGAGAGTGGCATCATTGTAGTAGATGCGGAGGGAATGCAGGGTCGCCAGCATTGTCCCCAGCCTGTTGCCGATGGCAAAAATGTCGGAATCTTCCAGGGATTCCACGGGGAGCTCGGTGAAGGAAGGGCCGGAGACTAGCTCTTCGACGAGGAACCCTTCAATGCTTTCCACCTGGCGGGGACCTACCCCCGCCTCGCCGGCGAGGCGGGCAATGATTCCTTCGTTTCGGCTCTGCAGAGGCTTGACGACGAGACCGTCCCCCATCTGAAACCTGAAGAGGGCGACCCGGCCCCGGGTGCGACCGTCAAAGGTAACCTCCGGTCGCTGGCCCTGCAGGTAAAGTCGCTGGAACAATTTCGGGAAGAATCCGTATATGGAGTAGCGGGGCAGCAGCGGATCGCTGGCCAGCCTGGCGAATAGGGCGGGGCCCACTCCTGGGGGTTCATTTGCGTTTCGAGAGAGCCAGAAGGGGGCCAGGTGAGTCGGGCACACTTCCGCTTCAACCGCCTGCCCAACCTCCCGGGATTCCTCAGCACTGACGTACCTGAGACGAGAAATCACGCCTCGAATACGGTCCAATTCGATGGGAGTGTACTCAGGTATCACGGGGGGATCCCGCTCCGACCACCGCAGCACGACAGGGCCCTGCGGCTCCTCACGACAGAACGGACTTCTCCGACAGGGCGAATCCGCTTGCTCCGTCCGGCAGAACTTCCCAGACGACTATGGCGGCGTCCAGGTTCAACGGGCCGTAAATATGAGGGTAAATCTCCCCAGACCCGCTGGGTTCCCAAACCAGGGTATGAGCCAAGTTATCGGTCTCCAGTTCCAGGGCCAGCATGTCGGTCCGGTCGGCAAACAGTCTTTGCATGACCCCTCGCAGCTGGTCGTGGTCCTTTGAGCAGTGGATAAAGCCTTCAGCAGCCAGGCTGGGAGGGCTCCAGCTTTGACCGTCTTTTGCGTCATTCCAGTCCTGCGCCGGAAGCAGGTGAAAAATTCTCGCCATGATTTAAACTCCATTCAAGCCGCGCTTGCGGGGGAGCGGACGCCTTTAACGTCGTTGAGGGTAGCATACTGCAGACCAAAGCAAAACCGCCCGGAATGCCCGGGCGGTTTGATTAGCATCGTTCAGATCAGGGGGCGAGTTCAGCCCGCCGGTGGATGCCTATTATTGCTGTGCCATCAGGAAGGCAACCAGCGCGTCCACGTCTTCGTCGGTCAGGCCAGCGGTAATCGCCGCCAGCATCAGGCCCGGGGTAGCGCGGTCCACACCTTCGGCTATGAAACTCTCAGGGTCCCGAATGGACTGGGCAAGGTAGTCTTCGGCTGATACGCCGGGCTGCCGGGTGGCGGCTTCGGTGCCGATGTGAGAGAGATCGGGCCCCAGCAGGCCCACCGCTTCAGGGACACCCTCCACCATGTGACAAGTCACGCAGGGAGTGGCGGCGCCTTCACCGGCCCCGGTGATAAATATCTGCCGACCGGTATCCACCAATCCTCCGCCCGCCGGCACAGCGGGGGCCGCGGCCGGAGCAGTTCCAGGATCGTCGGGGGCGGGAGCCGGTCCTGGCGTGGGCGCCACAACAGCCTTCGACGGGTCTTCGAGACAGCCACCCAGTTCATGGTCCAGGGTACAAGGCTTGGCATGGTCTTCCGCAAAAGCCCTGGGCGAGGGAGTCCAGGCGGTAAAGAGACCCACCAGGGCCATGACAACGGCAAAGCCAAGAGCGAGTCCGCCAAGGAAAACCCACGTCAGAAGCCGGTTATCGAACTTCAAGTGCATGTAGAAGAAAATAACGGCAGCGAATTTGATGGCCGACAATATCGCCAGGGGCGCAATCGTCCAGCCCTGCCCACGGAAGTCCTCGGGCAGAATTATCACAAACTCGACAATGGTAATCGCGAACAGGAAAATCGCGATTATTACATACTGTTTGAGCGTAGGGTGGCGGGATTCGTGAACCCCGTGGTCACTGCTCATGCGCCGTTTCTCCTTAGATCAGTCCGAGAAAGCCAGTTATTGAATGGGGGACCAGCGACGGGTCTCCCGCAGGACCGGTATCGAAACCGCCGATCAGGTAGATCAACGTGAAAATCACGATCCAGACGATATCAACGAAGTGCCAGTACAGGCCCGCCAGTTCCACATCCAGCGCAGTCTTGGGACCCAGCCGACCCTTCCTGGCAATCCACGCCAGTCCCAGCAACCATACAATGCCCAGGGTCACGTGGGCTCCGTGGAAGCCCGTCAGCGTGAAGAAAGTGGTCCCGAACAGGTTGGTATCAATACGCAGGCCCTCTTCCCGGAACAGGTTGAACTCGTAAACCTGGAAGCCGATAAAAATGGTCCCGAGAAAAGCCGTCATCAGCAGCCAGAAAATAATGCCGCCCTGCCGGTCTTCATTGGTGGCAGCCAGGGCGCGCACCATGGCAAAACTGCTGCACAGCAACACGAAGGTGCTGATAGTAGTAATGGGGACGTCGATAATGTCCACCGGGTAGGGCCCGACGAGGCTCTGTCCCCGGTAAACCATGTAGGTTGCGATTAGTGAGCCAAAGAACAGGCAGTCCGAGGAAAGGAACACCCACATCAACAACTTGCGGTTATTGATGCCCGTACTGGTGGGGTGCTCCTCCTCCGGAGCGTGGTGGCTAACTTCCGTCTGGTGGGCCAACTCTACCCCTCCTGGTGAGGTTCAGCGGGATTTTCGACCGCTCCGCCACAATAGGGGCAGAACCGGAAACTAGTTGACAACTGGTTGCCGCAGTTGGAGCAGATCAGCCTGACGCTGTGCGCGGCGGCAGCGCCTGCGGGCCGTTCCGCCACTGCGACCGGCGCCGCAGCCATAGCATGGGGTTCAGCGCCGTGACCGGTTTCGGCATGGTGGTCGTCGCCGGCATGCTCCTTGGCCGGGGGTTCGTTCGCCCAGGCGACTATTCCAATGAAGCAAATGAGGCCGCCGATAAAGGGAATGGGGAACCGTATGTAGTCCCATCCCGTATCCACCAGCATTCCAGCGCCGAGAATCAGGACGCCGATGGCCGTCACCAGGGGCCAGTACGAAGGACTGGGCATGTGGATGGTACTGGGGTCCACAGGGGCTTCCGGTTCAGTGATGGGATGACCTTCCGCCTCCGCGCGCCGCTTTTCGATCCAGTACTGATCAAGTCCCTCGACCTGGGGGATCGTGGCGAAGTTGTAGGTCGGCGGAGGGGACGCGATACTCCATTCCAGGCCGGGCGCATCCCAGGGATCGTGGCCGGCATCGGGTTCCTTTCGCAGGCTGATCAGCAGGTTCACCATGAACAGCAGGGTCCCCACGAACAGCACCAGGTATCCCAGCGATGCCAGCATATTCAGCCCGTCCCAGCCGAATTCGCTGGCGTAGGTGTAGATGCGGCGGGGCATTCAGTTCAGGCCCAGGTAATGCATGGGGAAGAAGGTAACGTTCATCCCAATGAAATACAGCCAGAAGTGGAGCTTGCCGAGACCCTCGTGCAGCAGCTTGCCGGTAAGCTTGGGGAACCAGTAGTACACACCGGCAAAAATGCCGAAGAGGGCGCCGCCGAACAGTACGTAATGAATGTGTGCAACAATGTAGTAGGTATCCTGCTGTTGGTTGTCCGAAGGGGCCACCGCGTGGGACACGCCGCTGAGGCCACCGACAATGAACAGGGCGACGAAGCCGAGGGCAAACAGCATGGCGGTCTTGAGGTCAATCTGCCCGCCCCACAGGGTGCCAATCCAGTTGAATATCTTTACGCCGGTGGGCACCGCAATCAGCATGGTGGTAATCATGAAGACGGAGACCGCAACGGGACCCAGCCCCACCGTGAACATATGGTGGCTCCACACGGCCCAGCCCATGATTCCGATTACCACGCCGGAGAATACAACAACAGGGTAGCCAAACAGAGGCTTCCGGGAGAAGGTGGGCAGGACTTCAGAGACTATACCCATGGCCGGCAGAATCAGGATGTACACCTCGGGATGACCGAACACCCAGAAGAGGTGCTGCCAGAGTATAGGGTCTCCGCCGCCTTCGGGGACGAAGAAGTTGGTACCGAAATTACGGTCGAAGGTCAGCTCAATGAGGCCCACTGTAATGACCGGAAAGGCCAGGACCAGCAGGATTGAAGTAACCAGCGTCATCCATACGAACAGGGGCATGCGCATAAGGCTCATGCCGGGAGCGCGCATATTGACAATGGTTACTACGAAGTTGAAGGCCGCAGCCAGGGACGAAACGCCCAGTACCTGCAAACCAAGGGCCCAATAGTCGAGGCCCTGGTTGGCGCTGAAAGGCTTTTCCGTCAGGTTAGCGTAAGAGAACCAACCGGCATCGGGGGCCTGGTTGGTAAGGAAGCTGGCGTTAAGCAGCAACCCGCCGAACAGGAACACCCAATAACTGAAAGCATTGAGCCTGGGAAATGCCACGTCGCGGGCGCCGATGGCCAGCGGAATGACGAAGTTAAAGAAACTGGCGCTCAACGGCATGATCACCAGGAAGATCATGGTGGTGCCGTGCATCGTGAACATCTGGTTGAACGTGTCGGGGTCCACCAGCGTGTTGTCGGGCACAGCCAACTGCAACCGGATTACTCCCGCCTCCAGGCCGCCAAGCAACAGGAAGATAAAGGCGGTAACACCGTACAGGACGCCTATCCTTTTGTGGTCAACCGTCGTAATCCAGCTCCACAGTCCGGACTGACTGGATGGCCGGTCAATTACATCGGTTAATGTGGCCATTTGTTGCCTCCGCGGCTCCGTTCCACCCTGTAAATGAATCTAGGCTACAGTTTACTTTAGGCTGAGCAAGTATTCCAACAACGAAGAGATATCCGACTCGCTGAGGCTGGCTC
This sequence comes from Chloroflexota bacterium, assembly GCA_028874675.1. GTDB lineage: Bacteria > Chloroflexota > Dehalococcoidia > Lucifugimonadales > UBA3495 > Bin22. The sequence goes on along the minus strand of JAPPJA010000073.1, from coordinate 871 downwards.
GGCCGTCGGCGGTTTGATAAATTGCAGCTCTTTCCGACATATAGTTGCCCGGCTTGATTACCTCGGGGTCCCTGAGCCATTGCCTCAGGTTCTGGCGGTTCAATTCCACCAGTCCGGCGCCGAAACGCTCCCGCGTTGCCAGGTCTGTAAGGTTGGGCCCCGGGGCGATGCCGGTATCACTGGTCATGAAACCCTGGACGCGACCGGCGACCACCGCCGGCAAATCGGACCCGTTGGCGGTGTGGCAGACCACGCAACCGCCTGTGCCGTTAAAGACCGTTTGACCGGCCTGCGCCTGCGCCGACAATACCGGCGCCTCTCCAAAACTCTCAGCCCATGCCAGGTAGTCTTCCTGGGGCAACACCTGCACCAGGAACCTCATCTGGGCGTGGGCGACACCACAGAACTCAGCGCACTGGCCGTAGAAGATACCGGTTTCATCGGCCTGGAACCACATATAGTTTTCGCGGGTAGGGACAACGTCCACTTTGCCCGCCAGCTTGGGCACCCAGAAGCTGTGAATTACATCATCACTGCGAAGGTTTATTCGTATGGCCTTGTCCACCGGAATTCGGAGCTCATTGGCCGTGGTAATTCGCTTCCCATTGCCATCGGCATCCGGATACTCGAACTCCCACCACCACTGGTGGCCGACGGCAGTAACCTCCAGGGCATCGGCGCCAGCGGGGGGCTGGTCCAGCTCGAACAGGGTAATGGTGGACCAGATACCCAAACCCAGGATCAGTATGGTGGGAATAACGGTCCAGGTAATTTCCAGGGCGGTATGGCCGTGGGTCTGGGGAGGCAGTTCAGTCTGACCGGGGCGGCGGCGGAACTTGATGATGGCGTAAAGGAGGACGCCCTCAACCAG
>JAPPJA010000329.1 GCA_028874675.1 Chloroflexota bacterium | reverse complement strand
CGCTGGCGCTGCGGGAACTGGGAGCCTACAAGTGGGACAAACTGCGCCGCCGGATGCGCCGGGAGGAGACACGTTAATCATGCTGATACGGCATCATCTGCCCGCTCTGTTGTCCGGGGGCGCAGACTGTCACTTCGGGCCTGATTTCAGGGGTCCGGCGGAACGCTCGATGTGTCAAAGTTCTCTGGATTCAGGTACGAAACGGGCTGCAATTCCCCTTGACCAATCAATAATTGCATTTTTGCAAGTGTGAGAAACCGCGCTAAAACAATTAGGGTGATTTTGGCAAAAGCGCAATCGCCTGACGCATCGCCGTTTACGAGGTGATTTACATGTTAGATAAAGTCAAAGACGATGTCCACTGGGTGGACAAGGGGGAGGCGGCGCGGGAGTTGGAGGTCTCACTGTCCACGTTGGACCGGATGATCCGCAAGGGCGAGGTGGAGGTGGGGCGAAAGGGCCGGCGGGTCTACGTGAAGCTGCCGGGACCCCGTTACCCCAGCGACCGGGAACTGCTGCGGCAAGCCAGAGCCAGGGTTGAAAAACTGGAACGCACGGTGGGGGAACTGACCGAGGAAGCGGACCGGTTGGAACAGGAGAGGGACCGGGCCCGGGCGGAGACGGATACCGCCATAGACGAGTACCGCAAGCTGGAAGAAGTGTTGCTGCGGGAGCAGGACGGCCACCAAGGGGCCAGGCGCTGGGTTGCCCGGCTGGGTATCGCCGTCGCCGTGCTGGTGGTCCTGCTGGCGGTCACCGTCCTGGTGGCCTGGTGGCTGATCACCTAGCGGTGCGGGTCCGTGTAAGGGGTTGGAACGCCGCGCTGACTGACGGGGCGCAATTAACGGTAACCCTGGTATGAACGTTCGCGGGCGATTTACAGGCGCGGGTCAACCGGCTCGCTTTCCAGGGCCAGCACCCCGAAGGCGCACTCGTGGACTCGATACAGCGGCTCACGGTCAACGAAGCGCTGCAACCCCTCCAGGCCCAACGCGAATTCCCGCAGCGCCAGCGACCGTTTGGTAGAGAGGCCACGGCCCCGCAGTCGTTGCAGGTTGGCGGGCAGGGTGTATTCGGGGCCGTAGATGATACGCAGGTACTCTCCGCCACGGCATTTCATTGCCGGCTGCACCAAGCCGCGCCTGCCTGCGGCTACGAAGTCGACCGGTTTCACCACCATTCCTTCGCCCCCTGCGGAGGTCAATTCCTCCCACCAGAGAACGGCGTCCTCCTCCTCTTCGTGCGAGGCGAGGTTCACCACCCGGTGGCCCGTCGCCCGGAACAGCCCGGTATCTGCCTGACTCAGGCGCTCGGCCATAGCCAGATGCCAGAGGTGGTCCTTATCGGAATGTACCCTTCCCTCGCTGGCCAGCAGATGGAAGGGCGCGATTTTGACGTCATCAATCGAGGTGACCGGCCAGCAATACCTGGCGTAGGCTTCACGATAGAGTTGGGCCAGATGAAGGCGCTGGTCGACCGACGCCAGGGTCTCGCCGGTGTCCACTCCACGCGCCGACGCACCTTGCAGGAGAGTTTGCGCCGCCGACAGCCCGGCGTAAGCGGATACTCCAACCGGCGCGTATTGCTCCAACACCAGTTCCTGGGCCTTCATCGACCAGGGCATCAGCTCGCAGTCCAGCAGCGCCCAGTCGGTCTCCAGGTCCTCCCAGAGGCCGGATTCGCCGCAGGCCGCGCGGACCCGTTCCAGGAACTGGGCTTCAAGTGCAGGGTCTTCAAAGAACCTCCGCCCCGTCCGGGTGTAGCACGTGCCGGCGCTCTCGCTGGCGATGCCGAACCGACGTTGGGTGACATCGGCGCTGCGGCCCACCACGACCACGGCCCGGGACCCCATGTGCTTCTCCTCGCAGACGACGCTGGAGACGCCATTGGTGCGGTAGTAGCCGAAGACCTCGGCCGGGTGTTCGAGAAGACCGGGAAGCTTGCTGGTCTCGCACGGGGAGATGGTGGGCGGCAGGTAAACCAGCCACCGGGGATCCAGGGCGAACCGGCTCATCACCTCCAGGGCAGCCGCAGCCTGTTCCTCCCTGACGGTGACGTTGCCCCGAAGCCGGGTCGACACCACCCGTTTTCCCATCACGTCGTCGACGTGCAACAGATTGGTTGGCCGGTTATGCGTGGCCGTCGCCCCATCTTCGTCCCGGGTATCGCCGCCCAGGGGTCGCACGGGCTCGTAATAGACTCGCTCCGCCGGCACCGACACCAGCTCATTTTCAGGATATCGCAGCGCGGTGAGCCGTCCGCCGAAGACGCATCCCGTATCAACGTTGATGGTGCGGTTCAACCACTCCGGTTCCGCGACCGGAGTGTGTCCATAGACCACGGTGGCCTGCCCGCGATAGCCGGCGGCCCAGTCGGCGCGCACGGGCAGGCCCCATTCGTCCGTCTCGCCGGTGGTTTCGCCGTACAGGCAGAAGTCCCTGACCCGCGCGGAGGCCCGCCCCTGGTACTCCTCCTTCATCCCGGCGTGGGCCACCACCAGGTTGCCGCCGTCCAGCACGTAATGGCTGATCAGGCCATCCATGAACTGCGTGGCCTGCTGTTGGAATTGCGGCGTTTCCAGTTCCAGTTGCTCCAGAGACTCAGCCAGTCCGTGGGAGACCTGGACGTTCCGACCCTTCAGCTTGCGGACCAGCTTGGACTCGTGGTTGCCGGCGACGCACAGCGCCGTACCATCCGTTACCATCGACATCACCAGCTTCAGCACGTTGGCCACGCCGGGTCCACGGTCCACCAGGTCGCCGACGAAGACGGCCCTGCGTCCCTGGGGGTGGAACACCGAAAAGCCATCTTCTGCGCCGCGCTCGGCAGGCGGTTGCGTGACCTGGTATCCCAATCGCTCTAGCAGCAAGACCAGTTCATCGAAACAGCCGTGCACGTCTCCGATGATGTCGAAGGGACCCGTCTCATGCTGGCGATTGGTCCACGACGGTACCCGCTGGATGCTGGCCGCCGCCACATCCTCGGGAGTATCGAGCACGTAGACGTAGCGGAAACCCTCGCGTCGCAGCCCCCGGATGGACCGGCGCAACTGTTGCGTCTGCTGGCGGACGACGTGGGAGCCGAAGTTCCGATCGTCTCGTCCTTGGTTGCGGGCCAGACAGAGGGACTCGGGCATGTTCAATACGATGGCCACGGGCAGGCAGTCATGCTCCCGGGCCAGTTCGACCAGCGACTTGCGAGCCTGGGGCTGCACGCTGGTGGCGTCAATGACGGTGAGGCGCCCGACCCGCAGACGCGATGACGCTATGAAATTCAGGAGAGCGAAGGCCTCCGGCGTAGCCGCCTGGTCGTTGGGGTCGTCGGCCACCATGGACCGGCAGGCGTCGGAGGACACCACCTCGGTGGGTTTGAAGTAGCGGGCGGCAAAGGTGGACTTTCCCGAGCCGGAGGGGCCAACCAGCGCCACCAGGCACAGTTCGGGGATTTCCAGTTTCATCGCGTGAACACCCCCATTTGGGTCGGGGCACCGTATTCGGGGTGCTCGGAGCCAATGCCGTGAAAACTAACGTCGTAAGCCCGGCGACCGGCAACCGCCTGGGCCCAATCCTGGAATTGTTCCCGAGTCCACTCGAAGCGGTGATCCCGGTGCCTGAACTCTCCGGGCGGCAGGTTTTCGAACAGCGCGTTGTACTCGGAGTTGGGCGTGGTGATGACCACAGCGCCGGGTTGAGCCGCTCCGAACACGGCAGCCTCGAACGCTTCCAGCCGGTCCGGGTCGATGTGCTCGATCACCTCCATGGCCACCGCGGCGTCGAATCCGGCCAGCCGCTGGTCCTGGTAGGTGAGGGACGCCTGGAGCAGCGTAATCCTCTCGCGTTGGGCGGCGGGCAGGTTGTCCAGACGCAGGCGAGAGTGGGCGGTTTCCAGGGCGCGGTGGGAAACGTCCACGCCGGTGATGGCGCGAAAGGCGGGTTCCCTGAGCAGCTCCCGCAACAGGTTGCCTTCTCCGCATCCCAGGTCCAGCACGCGCGTCGCGCCCACCTCCCGCAGGGCGGCCAGCACCGCCTGAATCCGCTGCTCCCCCAACCGTAGCGGGGTTTCGAGACGCTCCTCATCGTGTTGCCCCCGCTCGGCGGCGACGTTTGGGGCGACTTGGCCGTCATCCGACAGCCGGTCCAACGCCTGTAGCACCAGGCTGCGCTGCCGCTTCAGGTATCGAGTGGAGATCAGCTCCTGTTGGGGATGATCGCTCAGCCAGCCCGCGCCGAACCGCAGCAGCTTGTCCACCTCGTCGTCGCCCACCCAGTAGTGCTTGGCGTCATCCAGCACAGGAAGCAGCACGTAGAGGTGGGCCAGCAGGTCCCGCAGCCTCACCACCCCCTTGAGGCCCACACCAAAGCAGGGACTGACCCCCCACTCGGGGAAGCCCGCATCCAGCGGGTGTTCCTGGATTTCAACGGCGTAGCCCAACGGCTCGAACAGCCAGCCAATGAGTTCAGGTCCCTCCCGGGACGGCAGGGTGGGCAGTTGGGCTTCCAATGGGATTGGCTGTTGCGCCAGCTCGGGCCGTTCCCTGCAGTTGCCGGCCAGGGCGCTGTTGAACACCGACGCAATCGCCACGCTGAGGTGGGACGATGCGACGTAGGGACGGTCGTTTACGTACTGTTGAAGCCAACCCGCCGAATTGGACGCGCCGGCCTTGGGACGCACCAGACCCACCGGATCGATATCCAGCAGGAGGGCGGCGGTGCAGCGGTCTGCGTCCGCCACGGAATAGAAGACGTGAGCCCTCCCGAAGGGAAGCGGGAACGACTGGAATCTCCCGGGGTTCTTGTGCAGCAGGTATCCCAGGTCCGTGGCCGGACGATACGTGGTGGAGATGGTGAGCAGCATATTGTCAATGGTACGACAGGCCCCCACCAGCGGACAAGGCTCGGAACCAGTTACGCGTGAAAGAGATGGAGGTAGGGAAGACCGGCCCTTTCCGTGACGATGGTCCCTCCGATTTACCGGCGAGCAATTCGGGAAATGCGGCGTGCAGAATGTTAGTCGGGGGTTACGCCCCGGGTATCCGAGTCGATAATATATTCAAAGCAGGAGACTGGCGAATCAGCAAGCCAGCCCACCAGCCCGGGCCGAGATGGAGAACGCCAGGGGCGAGTCGCCGTACTGGAAGCGCAGCACCACAAGGAACAGGACGGCCATCAAGTGGCCAGGCGCTGGGCAGCCCGGATGGGCATCGCCGTCGCCGTGCTGGTGTTCCTGCTGGCGGTGACCGTCTTGGTGGGGTGGTGACTGATCACATGGTGGGCGGGTCCCCGCAAGGGCTGGAATACCGCCCTGACCGGCGAAGCGATTTCGGTACCCGTGGCCGCCGGATCTTCTTGCCCTAATTCGGCGGGCGGACTACCCTTTTCATCATATTGTCCCTGGTTGTTTTCCCGAGTGCGAACACGCAACCGATCATCAAGGGAGACAGGCGATGCAATGTATGTACGGTTTACCGCAAACGAAGGCTGCGATCTTGGCGATCCTCTTCACGGTGGCCGCCGGTATCTCAGCCTGCGGCAGGATTGCGCCGGATACACCGCTCCCGCCGCTCCCGACACCCCTGCCGTCATCCGAATTTAGGAGTGTTGAGCTGGACGCCCAAGGCTTCCTGACTGACATATACGGTGACAATGCCATTGGGAGGAGTGATGATGGGGAGCTGTGGCTCACCAACATCCGCACCGGCGAAGTCCGCCAGGTCACCGATGACGGTCACTACAAGTGGAACGCGGTATTGTCCAGCACTCACGCCGCCTGGATCGAGGAAGGCGAGGAGATCAAGTTGACCGGCGAGCGGGGCGGCTCGACGAACACTGCCCACGTGTTCGCGATGGACCTGCTCACCGGGGAGGCGCGCCGCATCACCGATGTGCCGGCCAACCGGAACCATCTCCGCATATCCGGCTCCCGGCTTGTCTGGCGTGACAACCGCAACGAGTTCCAAGCACCCCGGGACCATTACGACATCTACGCCTATGACCTGAGCAGCGACCGGGAAATCCCGATAGTGGTCGCTCCCGGCAACCAGCAGCACCCGACGATTCACGGCGACTTCGTTGTATGGTCCGACAATCGGAATAGTCCCCGGCTCGGGACTCGCGCCGAAGGCTGCCACAACCGTCCTGACCGACAATGCGACATCTACTCCTACAACCTCGCCACCGGCGAAGAGAGGCTGCTGGCGCAGACGGGCAACAACAATGGCTTGCCTACTCTCCACGGCGATCTGGTTGTCTGGCAGCAGTACCTGGAATCGGGCGGGTCGATCATCGTCATGCTGGATTTGGAAACCGGACAACAACTGGACATAGGCTTAGGCGGGCATTCCGATACCCGGCCGCTCATATCAGCCAACCACGTGGTCTGTTCAGTCAAGGAGGCTTGCGACGTCCGCGGCTTCTTTGGCAATAGATCGGACACCGGGGTCTTCCAGTATCGGCTGGACACCGGGGAGGTGCGGCGGTTGTCCAGCTACGTCGAGGCAGGGGTGCTGCTGCACGACAATGTGGCGGTGATCACCGAGGGTTGCCATACAGGATACCGACACTACGCCGTGTTCCTCGACTGAACACGCGAAGAATTCGACGGACGTGGAGACTTTCACCTAAGTCGCCGGCGCCGCTCACTCGGCAAATCGGCTCTGGTTACACTCATTCAACCGAAGGACCTCTGCAACGCCGATTCCTGCTAGCGATCTGTCCGAATACTGCTGACCCTGCCGGGGAGAGGAGACCCTTACCGCCGATTATTCTGTTCCCGCACTATTGTCCCAAGGTACGCCCACTCAAAGGGGACGCCGCCACTTGACTTGGATCACGGGTGGAGACCACATGATGAAGTACGTACTGTTTTCCTATGACGGACGAATCAGTCGCATCCAGTATTGGACCATGGGCATACTGCCACTGCTTGCGTTGGCGTTCCTCTGGGGCATCACGTTAATCCCTGTATCCTATCTGTTTCCTTGGGCGAGCATACTCGTCTCGATTGGAGCGATTCTGTGTCTGGTCTGGGGTTTCACTGCCGTTAGCGTCAAGAGGTGCCACGACATAGGGCATTCCGGCTTTTGGACTCTCTTCTATCTCAT
>JAPPJA010000149.1:1505-7125 GCA_028874675.1 Chloroflexota bacterium | reverse complement strand
GGTCCTGGGGATCAATCCGTCCCTGCTCGTTGTTGGGCACCAGCCTGACCTGGGCTCCCGCCAGGGCGGAAACGCCGGCAGACTCGTTCCAGAACATGTGGGCCTGGTCGCCCATGATGATCTCGTCGCCCCGGTGGCAATAGGTCAGGGCCGCCACCAGGTTGCTCATGGTGCCGCTGGCGGTCAGGAGTCCTGCCTCTTTCCCCAGCAGGTCGGCGGCGCGCTTCTCCAGCAGGTTGATGGAGGGGTCTTCCCCATAGACATCGTCGCCCACCTCGGCGTCGGCCATGGCCCGGCGCATCTCATCCGTTGGGTGGGTGATGGTATCGCTTCTCAGATCTATAACGTTCATTGGTTCACACTCGTATGGATGTTGACCGGTATTCTAGCACAGGCAACCATTGCAGGGCCCGGTCAATTGAGGGAGTTGCAGGTCTTTTCTGCCAGGACTTCGCGTCTATCCCGGACTACCCCGCGCAAGGGGAAGGGGACAATCGAAGGACCCTGGCTGCTTAGCAGGTTTCCTTGCCAAACGCTATGCAGTCTTCTAATATGGGTTGAGTTGCCGAAATGCTAGGCGGAGGTTGGCAAATGAGACAGAGCGCGGTCAGTTTCAAGGCCAAGGGCATGAATTTCGAAGGGATTGTGGCCACGCCTGACGACGTCGGCAGCCCTGTCCCCGGCGTGGTAATCTGTCATCCCCACCCGTTGTTCGGCGGGAATATGGATAACAACGTGGTGCTGGCTCTCTCCTTTTCGTTGGTAGAACAGGGATTCGCCACCATTCGGTTCAATTTCCGCGGGGTGGGCAACAGCGAGGGCGAACATTCCAAGGGCGAAAATGAGCACCAGGAAGTTCTGGGCGCCTTTGACCTGATGAAGGCATGGAAAGGCGTGGACGGCGGCAAGCTGGGCCTGGCCGGCTATTCCTTCGGTACTTCGGTAATCCTGGGCAGCAAGGACGTGCAGAAGAAAGCAAAGTCAATAGCCCTGGTTTCTCCCAACATTCGCGCCATATCCGATACGCCGCTGAAGAAGTCCAAGACGCCCACGATGATTATCACAGGGAGCCGCGACAAGCTGGTAGAAGCGGAAAATCTGCAGGAAAACCTGGATGCCTTTGACCGCTCGCCCAGATTCGAGGTCGTTAACGGCGCCGACCACTTCTGGGGCGGGATGGAGAACAAGCTGATCGGACCTGTGGCTGAGTTCTTCGCCGAGAACCTGAAGTAGCCTTCCGATGGAGACCCCGGAGAACCGCGAATCAAACAGGGAAAGGCGCCCACATACCCATCAATCCGAGGGAGAATCTCCAACTCCGGATCCCTCGCCCAGTGAAAAAACTGAAGGAAGCGCACTACGGGAATCGGAAGAGACGATTCCCTCTGTACCTGTCTCAGATTCCGTAATAGCTTCCCCCTCGCCTGCCGCAGAACTCCAGCCTGAGGCCGAAACGACATACCGCAAACGCCCCATTTTTCTTGACTTCGACCTGCTGCAACTGGCGGGGATATTTCTTCTTCTCGATCAGTTGACCAAGTTCCTGGTTCGAGCGTATTTGCCCTTCGGCCATTCGTATCCCGCCCGCGGCTTCTTCCGATTCACTCACGCGGAGAATACCGGCAGCGCCTTCGGAATTCTGCAGGGGCACAACACACCGCTCATATTTGTTTCCTTCGTAGGCATCATTGTGCTGGCTTTGATTTACCAGAGCCAGCCTCGCCCCACTAACCTTTTGAAACTGAGTTTGGGCCTGCAGATCGGGGGGGCCATAGGCAACCTGCTGGACCGTTTCCGGCTGGAAGCTGTTACTGACTTCATCGATGTGGGGCCGTGGCCCATTTTCAACCTGGCCGACGCCTCCATCATTTCAGGCCTCGCCCTCCTGGGCTGGATTCTCCTGTGGCCAGGCGGCAGAGGCGCTACCTCAACGGCTGAAACAGTCGGCGACCGGGACTACACCCTCAAGCGCAGGGGCCGCTGCATCCGATGTGGCCGGTTCCACTCCGGGCGTCGGAGCGGTTGCCGCGCAATTGCTCCGGCCACCGTTGGGCGAAGGTTGTCCAGGCGGTCTCTTCGGCGGTAAAGTGAAGTCATGAGCAGCAGTTCCGAAACCAGGGTCAGGGAACTGGTTGCGGCCGGCAATTCCACCAGGCTGGACCGGTTCCTCGCTGAGCAGGCAAGGGAATTGACCCGCAGCCGAATTCACTCCCTTATAGGGGAAGGGCTGGTCACATTGAATGGCCGGGTGGCGCGTCCGGCCCAGAAGGTAAGGACCGGCGACCGGGTCATCCTGACGATACCCCCGGTACGGGAATCTGACCTGATACCCCAGGACATTCCGATTGAGGTCGTTTACCAGGACTCTGATATCGTGGTCATCGATAAACCCGCCGGCCTTTCCGTTCACCCAGGTCCCGGGCATCCGGATGGGACGCTGGTAAATGCTCTCCTTGCCCGTTGCCCGGACATACAGGGCGTTGGCGGGGTGCACCGGCCGGGAATAGTCCACCGCCTGGACAAGGATACCTCGGGTCTGATAGTGGTGGCCAAGACGGAAAAAGCGCACCATGACGTATCCTCCCAGATCAAACGCAGGGAAGTAAACAAGGGCTACATGGCTTTGACTGTCGGGGTGCCGCCCCAGGACTCGGGCACAGTGGATGCCCCTATAGCGCGAGACCCCAGGCATCGCCAGCGCATGGCGGTGGTGCTGGGAGGTAGAGAATCCCGCACCCACTTTCGTGTCGTGAAAGAACTGGAGGGCCATGCCCTGCTTTCGCTTACGCTGGAAACAGGCAGGACGCACCAGATAAGGGTGCACCTGGCTTACCTGGGATACCCCATCTTCGGGGATGAGGTTTACGGACACCGCAGTTCAGCCCTGTCCCGCCAGTTCCTGCATGCCAATGCCCTGGAATTTCTCCATCCCCGGACGGGGGAGAAGATGTCGTTTCATTCAGCCCTGCCCCGGGACCTGAATGAGGCGATGGAATCCTTGATTAACCCCAGTGGTTCGGCCCATTAATTCTTGATAGACCGATTCTTTTCGTAGAGAATTCGCCGAGTTCCCTATTATCGGCGCAAGCGGGGCGTGCTAGAATAGCCCTGTCGCCCAGTCCCGGTGTTGACCGGTTCTGCCAAGATACTGCCGTTCAGAGGAATCAACCAGAATGACCTCCCCGGAAAACTCCTCCACCGATTTCATTCGGGCCATAGTTCAGGAAGACCTGGCATCCAACAAGTACGAAGGCAGGGTGGTGACCCGATTCCCGCCTGAGCCTAATGGCTATCTTCACATCGGTCACGCCAAGTCGATATGTCTTAACTTTGGCGTAGCCTCTGAATACTCCGGGGGTGTCTGCCACCTGCGCTTTGACGATACCAACCCGCTCCGTGAGGACGTCGAGTACATAAACTCTATCCAGGAAGACGTGCGCTGGCTGGGATTCGACTGGGGACAGCACCTCTACTATGCTTCAGATTACTTTGATGCCCTCTACGATTTTGCCGAACAGTTGATAATGGACGGAAAGGCCTACGTGGACAGCCTTTCCGCTGACGAAATTCGTGAGTACCGTGGCACTCTGACGGAGTCAGGAAAGGAGAGCCCCTATCGGAAACGGCCGGTGGAGGAAAATCTGGACCTGTTCCGCCGAATGCGGGACGGCGAATTTGAAGACGGCGCCCATGTGCTGAGGGCCAGGATAGACATGGCATCGCCTAACCTGAACATGCGGGACCCTACAATTTACCGCATCCGGCGGGCGCACCATCACCGAACGGGAGACAAGTGGTGCATCTATCCGATGTATGACTACGCTCATGCCCTTTCGGACTCCATTGAGCACATAACTCATTCCCTGTGTACCCTGGAATTTGAGGACCACCGGCCCCTTTATGACTGGACCCTTGAGGCGCTGGATGTTTACCGGTCCCAGCAGATCGAGTTCGCCCGCCTCAATCTGACCAATACGGTCATGAGCAAGAGGCGGCTGCTGCAACTGGTTGAGGGCGGTCACGTCTCCGGTTGGGACGACCCCAGGATGCCCACTATCAGCGGTTTGCGCCGCCGGGGATACACTCCCGCGGCCATAAAGACCTTTTGCGAGCACGTCGGCATTTCCAAGCGGGACACCGTGGTGAACATGGCCCTTCTGGAGCACTGCATCCGGGAAGACCTGAACCGGCACGCCCCAAGGGTTATGGCTGTGCTCAATCCCCTCAAGGTCGTGATAACCAACTTTCCGGAAGACCAGGTTCTGGAGTTCGACGCGGTCAACAACCCGGAAGACCCTGCCATGGGAACCCGGAAAGTGCCCTTCTCCCGGGAGGTTTTCATAGAGCGGGACGACTTTCGGGAGAACCCGCCATCCCGCTTCTTCCGTCTGGCGCCCGGTCGGGAGGTCAGGCTCAGGTACGCCTGCTACATAACGTGCCAGGAGGTTGTCAGGGACCCCGAGACCGGGGAAGTAACCGAGCTTCACTGCACCTATGATCCTGAGTCTGTGGGCGGCTCCACCCCTGACGGTCGTCGGGTGCGGGGTACGCTGCACTGGGTGTCCGCTGCCCATTCTCGTGAAGCGGAAGTCAGGTTGTATGATTACCTGATGATGGACTCCAACGATGAGGGCGAAGAAGACGGCAGGGACTTCATCTCTCGCCTGAACCCTGACTCCCTTCAGGTATTGTCGGGATGTCGGATAGAGCCCTGTCTGGCTGAGGCTGGAAGGGGAGACCGGTTCCAGTTCGAGAGGCAGGGATATTACTGCGTTGACAGCCGGGACTCCCAGCCCGGTGCGCCTGTATTCAATCGAACGGTGTCGCTAAGGGATTCCTGGGCCAGAATTGAGCAGTCCCAGCGGGTAAGTGGCGCCGGTTAGGCTGAATCAGCCTTGCACACGCCGCAAAAGCAATGATGAAGTTCCCGTATCGAGGGCGGCCTGCCCCTAGCAGTATGACCGGAGCGGAGGAGTCCGCGGGAGGAAAAATTGGCCAGTGAAGTCCGCGTCAGGTATGCGCCCAGTCCCACGGGCTTGCCCCACATCGGCAACATTCGTACCGCGATGTTCAACTGGCTTTTTGCGCGCCACCACGGCGGAAAGTTCGTTGTTCGAATAGAGGATACGGACCAGGAAAGGCTGGTGCCCGGAGCCGTGGATGGTATCCTGGACGGCCTGGAGTGGCTGGATATTGACTGGGACGAAGGGCCCCGAGTGGGGGGAGAGTTCGGTTCGTATTTCCAGTCGGAGCGGCTTCCCCTTTATTACGCCGAGGCCGAGCGGTTGATTGCCCAGGGGGACGCCTACCGGTGTTACTGCACCCGGGAGAGGCTGGCCGAGCTCAGGCAGGAACAGGAGAGGAGCAAACGGGCGCTGGGCTATGACGGTCACTGCAAGGGCCTGGGAGACGCCGAGCGGCGCACGCTGGAGGAGGAAGGGGCCCCCTGCGTAGTGAGATTCTCCATGCCCGACACTGGTGTTACCCACTTGCATGACTTAATCCGTGACGATGTGGAATGGCAGAATGAGTTGGTGGATGACTTTGTTCTGCTGAAGTCTGACGGCTTTCCCACCTACCACCTGGCGGTGGTCACCGACGACCATTACATGCAGATCAG
>JAPPJA010000149.1:0-1495 GCA_028874675.1 Chloroflexota bacterium | reverse complement strand
CACGTCTTGCGGGCGGAAGAGTGGCTTTCCAGCGCTCCCCGCCACCTCCAGCTTTATCGTGCCCTGGGCTACACCCCGCCCGAGCACGGGCACCTGCCCATGATACTGGGCCCGGACCGGGCAAAGCTGTCCAAGCGGCACGGCGCTACGTCCATCCTCGAATACCGGGATGATGGCTTTCTGCCCGATGCGCTGCGCAATTTCATGGTTTTGCTGGGGTGGTCGCTGGACGACAAGACCGAGGTTATGCCCATCGAGACCATCCAGCGGCACTTTACCCTGGACCGGGTAGGCAAGCCGGCCGCCATCTTTGATGTGGAAAAACTCTCTTGGATGAATGGCGTTTACATTCGGGAAATGTCGGCGGATGCCCTGGCTGACGCGATTATGCCATTCCTGGAAAGGGGTCTGAGCTCCGATCTGTTGCCTGTGGACCGGGAATACTTGCTGCGCATCGTTCCGCTCCTTCAGGAGAGGCTGAAGGTACTGACGGAAGCTCCCGAAATGGTGACATACTTTTTTGAAGAGCAGCCTGTTTACGACCCGGCCAACCTGGTACAGCGAGGAATGTCGGACGAGGAAGCGATTGCAGCCCTGGAAAAGTCTCTGCCGGCCCTGGAGAATTGCCCTTTCACCACCGAAACTCTGGAGGCCAGGCTAAGGGAGTTGGGCGAAGAACTGGGCCTGACACCGCGCCGCTTTTTCGGGACGTTGCGCTGGGCGGTAACCGGGCGAAACGTCTCTCCCCCATTGTTTGAGACTATGGAAGTCCTTGGCCGGGATCGGGTCGTCTCCCGGCTCAAGTGGGCTTTGGCGCAACTTTCTGGTTAACGAGGTCAACCTGAAAAGGTAGCATTCCTTTGCCAATCTTGCCCCTTTTGAAAGGCAGCGCTCCGGCGCTGTCTTATTCTTTTGTACCCTACCCCCAGGATAGCCTCTAGTCGTCTTCAATCAACAATCCGCAATGGGGGCAAAACCGGGCTGCCCGGTCTCTTTTCTGTATTTCATCCAGAAAGCCCGAACCCAGGATGCCGGCGGGCAGGGCGAACATGCCGATGCCCATAACCGCAATAACGCCTGCCATCATCTTGCCCATGGGCGTGACGGGCGATACGTCGCCATACCCGACGGTGGTAAGCGTGATGATGCTCCACCACATTGATTCGGGAATACTGGCAAAGGCTTCCGGCTGGGCAGTGTGCTCGGCGTAATACATCATCGCCGAGGCCAGGACGAGCATCACCGCCAGCACCAGCACCACCGTCGCCAGTTCCAGCGCCTTGCTTTGCAGCACCTTGCCCAGGGTACGTATTCCCTCAAAATACCGGCCCAGGCGGGCTGCCCACGCCAGCAATCGGAGGGCCCGGAGGGTCCGCAGGTCCTCCAGTCCCAGGAAAGGCAGATAGAAGGGAGCGAGGGCTAGCAGGTCTATAAGCAGCAAAGGAGTGGCTGCAAAGCGAAGGCGCCCGAACACCGGGTGAGAAAAGCGAGGTTC
>JAPPJA010000027.1 GCA_028874675.1 Chloroflexota bacterium | reverse complement strand
CCTTGACTGAGAGCCACGCGGAAGGTCTCAGGATGACAGTCATTTAAGCCGCCATTGTCCTCCTCCAAATACACTTTTTCTTGACACCCCCGGGTGCCGGTTGTATCCTTTTGGCCGATAGTCGAAGGGAGGTTTTACCTTGTCCACCCCTGCCAATTTCCTTACCGAAGAGATGCGCCAGCAGGCGATTGGCGTGGAAAGTCCACCGGTAACTTTTGAAGTGGAGAAGGGGCACATCCTCCGTTTTGCCGAAGCCATCGGCGATCCCAATCCCCAGTACACCGACGAGGCGGAAGCCCGTAGGGGCCGGAACGGGGGCCTGGTGGCGCCGCCGACTTTCCTGCGTTCCGTGCGGGGAGTGAACCTGGAGTTGCCCTTCGAGCTTTCCTTCGGCCGGAGGCTGGACGGCGGCAGCGACTGGGAATACTTCCATCCGGTGCGCCCCGGGGACCGCATTACTGCAGTGGCCCGCGTGGCCGAAATGACCGAGCGGTCCGGTCGCCTGGGCACGATGGTTTTCATGACCACCATCACCACCTACACCAACCAGTTTGCAGAAGTGGTAGCCACCCAGACCAACACACTGATAGCATATTAGTCAGCACGGCGTTCCTGTGCGTTTCCCCAGAGGGAAGTCGCTTCACCTTAGAGGCGCAAAGGGCGCCAGATACGCAGAGGTTCGCAATGGCAGACCAGGTTTACTGGGAAGACGTAACCGAGGGTATGGAGCTGCCCTCGATAGTCAAGGAGCCCACCACCCGCCAGCTGGTGCAGTACGCCGGCGCCTCCGGCGATTTCTACGAGATCCACTACGACAAGGACTTCGCCATCGGCAACCAGCTGGATGGCCCGATACTGCACGGCGCCCTGAAGAGCGCCTTCCTGGGGCAGCTGGTAACCGACTGGATTGGCCCGCTGGGCACGCTGAAGCGCCTGCAGTGCCAGTACCGGGGCATGGACGCCCCGGGCAACGTCATAACCGCCAGGGGCACGGTGACCCGCAAGTACGAGGAAGACGGCATACGCCTGGTGGACTGCGAAATTCGCCTGGAGAACGCGGAGGGGCAGAACACTACCCCCGGCAACGCCACGGTTATCTTGCCGAGCAGGAGCATGTAGCAGCTATGGCCTCTCCTCTCATACCTCTACCTGAACCCGGCGAACAGTCTCCGGAAGATTTCCTGCAGATGAGCCGACGGGCGGTCCAGCAGTCTAGGGTCCACCTTGCCGAGGGTGATCGGCTTCAGGCTTCCGAAAAAATTTCCGGCGCGGTAGCTGTCGCGTTGAAGGCCATTGGCTCACAGCGGGGATGGAGGCACGACAGTCACGCCCTGCGCGATGCCGTAGTATCTCAGTTGGGATTAGAGTTGGGACAATCAACCCCACCGGCGCAGGCGATTTACAATGGCGCTTCGGCAGCCCGACGGCACCACGACAACTATTATGAGAATTCCATTCACGAAGGCGAGATTCTTCATGCCATAGACGTGGCCGAATCCTTTGTACAGACTATCGAGCAAAAGATGAATGAACCACCCCGGCCATTCACTGTTCGTGGGCCCCAAGACCAGCACAGAATATCTCAATTGACGGGCCACGAACCCGAGGTGGGCATAACCGATGCCCTGGGCTTTGCCAACTTCACCGGCGAGGCCCGGCAGGCGTAGGCCAGGCCCAGTTCGGGCCCAGAGCAATTTCCGTCAACAAACAAAACCGAGGTATGAATAAACATGGCAGACATCCTTAGAGACAAAGTAGCCATCGTAACCGGCTCTGGCCGGGGCGTGGGCCGCGGCGTTGCCAGGCTCATGGCCCAGGAAGGCGCGCAGGTGGTGGTAGTGGACCCGGGAGTAAACGTGGACGGCACGGGCTCCGACCAGTCCATCGCCGAGCAGGTGGTGTCGGAAATCCGGCAGGAAGGCGGAACCGCGGTCGCCTGCCTGGAGTCGGTGGCCACCATGGACGGCGGCGAGAAGATAGTCCAGACCGCCATAGACAATTTTGGCCGGCTGGACATTGTCGTAACCTGCGCCGGCATCCTCCGGGACCGCATGATTTTCAACATGACCGAGCAGGAATGGGACGACGTGATCGCGGTGCACCTGAAGGGCACTTTCAGCGTGGTAAAGAGCGCATGCATCCTGTTCCGGCAGCAGCGGTCCGGACGGATTGTCACTTTCAGCAGCCAGTCGGGCCTGCAGGGAAACTCGGGCCAGGCCAACTACGGGGCGGCCAAGTCGGGCATTGCCGGCTTCACCAAGGTGGTGGCGCGGGACATGGGCCGCTACGGCGTTACGGCCAACTCCATCGCCCCCAGGGCTACCACCCGCATGATCGGGGCCATACCCGACAGCGCGGCGGAAATCCGTGCCCGGGGCGGTGTCCAGACCCTGGATCAGGGGAACGAGCCAGAGACCATGGACCCCGACGACATAGCGCCCTTCGTCTGCTACCTGGCCAGCGACTATGCGGCCAACATTAACGGCCAGACTTTCCTGGTGTATGCCAGCGAGATTTCCCTGATGTCCCAGCCCAGGCCGGAGCGGTCCATTTACAACGACGGCCACTGGACCATGGAGGACATTGCTCCCCAGGCCAGGAACCACCTGACCCGGGGGGTTTACAACCCGGCCCCGCCGAGGGCGTAGGGGAATTCCCCGCCAGTTAGGGGAGCTAGAGGAGACCAGCGTGGTTAGACAAATGACAATTGAAGACCACTTGCAAACTGCTTTGGAATTTCTGGAGCGATCTCGGCAGGAGTTTGCCGAAGGGGATGAAATGCAAGGGTCTGAAAAGCTTTGGGGGTCTGCTTCCCATGCGGTGATGGCGTTGGCCCTGCAACGCGGCTGGTCCATCAACAAGCACAGCGACCTTAAGAGAGCGGTTAATGACTTGTCCCAGGAAACTGGCGACCGAGCTATGAAAGCGAACTTTGCCGTTGCCGAAAAGTTCCATGCCAACTACTACCACGGCTTTATGGATGACTTTCAAATTGTGGATGACAGGCCCTTGGTAGAAGACTTCGTATCTCAACTGCTGGCTCTGGCTGCTTAAGGTCAGGCTTTCTGAATCGTATTGGGAGACAGTCCGTCAAATCAAGGAAATTAAACAGTTCGGAGCGCATAAATGCCCAACCTTCTTGATAATAAAGTAGCAATCGTAACCGGCTCCGGCCGTGGCGTCGGCAAGGGCGTGGCCCTGCAGATGGCCGCCGAGGGAGCCAGGGTGGTGGTCGTTGACCCAGGGGTAAACCTGGACGGCAGCGGCTCCGACCAGTCCATCGCCGAGCAGGTGGCGGCGGAGATTCGCGAGTCCGGCGGAGAAGCCGTGGCCTGCCAGGAGTCGGTGGCCACCATGGAGGGCGGCGAGACCATCGTCCAGACCGCCATTGACGCCTACGGCAAGCTGGACGCCGTCGTCACCTGTCACGGAATCCTGCGGGACCGGATGATCTTCAATATGAGCGAGCAGGAGTGGGACGACGTCGTTGCGGTGCACCTCAAGGGCACCTTTACCGTCATCAAGCACGCCTGCATTCTCTTCCGGCAGCAGCGGTCGGGCCGGGTAATCACCTTCAGCTCCACCTCCGGCCTGTACGGCAATTCGGGCCAGGCCAATTACGGCGCGGCCAAGGACGGCATAGCCGGGTTTACGCGGGTGGTGTCCCGGGACATGGGACGCTACGGCGTTACCGCCAACTCCATCGCCCCCAGCGCCCAGACACGGATGATCGGCAGCGTACCCGACGAGGCGCGGGACCTGAGGGCGTCGCGGGGCATGAGTGGCGGCAACGTGGGCGGCCTGCGCGGCGAGCCCGAGGATGTGGCCCCCTTCGTGACTTGGCTGGCCTCCGACGAAGCGGCCCACGTCAACGGCCATGTTTTCTACGTTACCGAAGGCCTGGTAAGCCTGCTCAACGAGCCGGAACCGGTCCGAACCATGCACAAGGACGGCCGCTGGACGGTAGAGGAAATTATCCGGGTATTTCCGGCCACCCTGGGCGTTGAGTTGCATAACCCGGCCCCCGCGCCGCCGCCGGCGGTGTAACCAGGCCGGATACAGGACTTCGGGAGACACGGCAAGCCTTAACCAGACACATAGAGGAAAAGCAAATGTTTCGCAGTTTTAGCGCTTCCTATGCCGGGCACGTGGTGGACGACAACCTGGGCTTTGAGGGCACCCCGGCCAACGACCGCAACTATTCCAATGAGAAGCTGGCCGCCGCCTTTGACTGGGCCCTGGACTTCTCGCGTCACCTGGAAAGCCTGGGCTATGACGAGTTCTGGATGGCGGAGCACCATTTCCAGCCGGAAGGGTACGAGTGCATCCCGAACCTGCTGATGCTGAGCCTCTACCTGGCCTCCAACACAGAACGGCTCAAGTACGGCTGCGGCTTCAACATCACCCCCATGTGGCATCCCCTGCGCCTGGCCGAGGACTTTGCCATGGCCGACATTCTGACCAGGGGCCGGGTTATTTTCGGCGTGGGTCGCGGTTACCACACCCGCGAGGTGGAAACTTTTGCCGCCCCCATGCTGGACGGCGACGCTAACCGGGAACTGTTCGAGGAGCAGATCGAGGTACTGGTAAAGGCCTTTTCCCAGGAGTTCTTCTCCCACGAGGGCAAGCATTACAAGTTTCCCGCCGACGTTCCTTACCGCGGCTACCAGCTGGAAAAAATCAGCCTGGTGCCCCGGCCCATAAGCCAGCCGGTGGAAATCTGGCAGCCCCTGGTCAGCGGAAATCCCAAGGGGGTGGACTTCATGGGCAAGATGGGCATCAAGGCCCTGATCGCCAACACGCCGGAGCCCGTTTTGCATGAGCGCCTAGAGATGTACCAGCAGGGCGCCGCGGCCCACGGCCGGGAAATTGCCCTGGGCGAGGACGTGGCCCTGGGTTACCGCTTCTTCATCGGCGATACCAGGGAGAAGGCGATTGAAGAGGCGCGCCCCTACTTTGAAGAGGCGATGAAGTTTGCCGCGCCCCTGGGCCTGATGCGCCTGAGCCAGGAGCAGATTGACGAGGTAGCCAGGCCCGGGCGACCCCAGGGCATCGAGCTGCCGACCCTGGAAGAGGCCGTGGAAAACAACGTGTGGCTGTGCGGCCCCGCCGAACAAATAGCGGAGCACCTGATGAGCGTTGAGGAAAAGTATCCCGGCGTCGAGCGGGTGAACCTGGGCGCGGTAATGGGCATGCCGCAGGAGGTTTTCAAGGACCAGCTTACCAAGTTCGCCGAGGGCGTGTTCCCCATGATGCAGGGGCGGTAACCGCCGGCAATTTGCCCTGAAACAGTTTCATCCACAAAGAACGCGAAGAGACACTAGGGGTCCGTACCTTCCCCTGGTGTCCCTTCGCGTTCTTCGTGGAACTGACTCTCCGGTGCGCGAGCAGGGTAATCCGGATGGGTCAGGTAGTGCCAGGTCAGCACGCCGCGCAGGCCCTGGAAGAAAAGGTAGGCGAAGACCAGGTTCAGGACCAGGGACACGGGATTCAGGTTGCCGGGCCCCAGCCCCGCCAGCGCCAGTCCAAACAAGGCCGACTTGCTGATCAGCTGATATCCCAGCAATGCCGCCGCCATCGCCCTGCTTCGCTTGAGAACACCTACCCCCAGGGCTGCAACCAGTCCCGCTTCGACCAGGACGAAGATGAACTCCCCTCGGCTGGGCTGGACCACCCCCTCAACGCCCGAGTCGCCCACAAAGTAGGTGGACATTATCACGATGAAGTTGATGGTGGCTGCCGCCAGCCCCGCGCCGAAACCCCAGCGAATCCGCTTCCGGGCCTGCAGCAAGTCCGTGCCGATCAGCCACGGGTTGGGGCTCGAAGCCGGCGTCAAGACATGATCGCTTTCGGTGGTGTCCGAGTCCGCTTCCTGCCTGTTTTGCTCCTCCATTTCCTGGCCTAACCCCGCAGCCGCTTGAAGGCGGCGATGGCGGCGGTAGCCCCGTCGCCTGCGGCGGCAACAAGCTGGGCCGCAGAATGCTGGCGGACGTCGCCCACGGCGTAAAGCCCCGGCTCGGCGGTTTCCATGGACAGGTTGACCGGTATGTGCCCTGCGTTGTCCGTCTCCACCAGGCCGCGCACCAGCCCGGAGTTGGGCTCCAGCCCCACGTAAACGAAGAGGCTGCTTAAATCCACGTGGCTCTCCTCGCCGGTGGCCGTGTTGAGGATTCGGGCGCCGGTGACCATGCTGTCACCCAGCACCTCGGTAACCGTGGTATTCCAGTGGATTGTGACCTTCGGGTGTTCCTGGAGGCGCTGCTGCAGGACGTGCTGTGCCCGTAATTGGTCGCGGCGGTGGAACTGCAGCACCTTGTCGGCATACTCGGTGAGGGTCAGGGCCTCGTCGGCGGCCGAATCGCCGCCCCCGACCACGCCCACCGTCTGGCCCATGCTCATGGGGCCGTCGCAGGTGGCGCAGTGGGAAACGCCCCGGTCGCGGTATTCCTCCTCGCCCGGTATTCCCGCCGACCGCAGACTGGAGCCGGTGGCGACTATCACGGCCCTGGCCCGATAGCTGCCGCCGTAGCCGGTAACCTGCTTGAAGTCGCCATCGCGGGAGACCTCGGTAGCCTCGTCCATGATGAACCGCATGCCCGCGTTCATGGCCTGCTCCTGCAGCAGGGGGCCGAGTTCGGCGCCGGAGACGCCCTCGGGGAAACCGGGGAAGTTCTCGATGTGTTCAACGTTGATAATCTGGGCGCCGCCCATCATCTGCTCGATAAGGGCGGTGGACAGGCCGTAGCGGGCGGCGTACATGCCTGCCGTCAGGCCGGCCAAGCCGCCGCCAACTATCAGAAGGTCATAGGTGTCAGTACCGGCCACGTCGGTACCTCCGGTAGGCAAAGGTGCCAGCTACTATAGCTGTGGCCCGAAATTGGTGTCAACGCGGAGAAGGAGGGGGTAACGGTTCAGAGTTGAGGGGATTTCCCGGCCAGCCAGGCCCGTCATACCGGCTTTCGCCGGTATCCGGGAATCCTTACTGCGCTTGACCTGTATTTACTGTCAGGCTTGCCAGAATCCGGCCTGGGCGGGAAAGGCTTGGGGGTGTCGTCAAATTGAAAATCGAAGCTTCCCGGCGCACCATTTCGTCGTTCCCGCGAAGGCGGGAACCTCGCCGGCTGTAGTCAAGA
>JAPPJA010000461.1:1205-7169 GCA_028874675.1 Chloroflexota bacterium | reverse complement strand
CTAGTACTCAGTCAGAGTTGGAAAGGCAGGGGTAGAAGCGATGGAATTTGGTTCTGGCGTCGTCGGTGCTGAAGCGCCAGTTGATGGGGACGCTGGCGGCGTTGCGGCGGCTTTCGTAGGCCGTGATGCCGCGTTGCAGGGCGTCGGCGTCGGGGTGTCTGCCCTTGAGACAAGCACGGGTCAAGGCGCTGAACTCGATCTCCGCCATGTTGAGCCAACTGGCGTGTTTGGGGGTGTGGTGAAACTCCAGGCGCTTGGCGATCCGCCGAGCCTCGGCGGCGGGGAAAGTCTCGTACAAAGATGCCATGCGGTGGGTGTTGAGGTTGTCCAGGACTACCCGGATGACGGCAGCGTCGGGGTAAGCCACATCCACCAGCCAGCGCATCTGGTGGGCGAAGTCCTGCATGGTGCGCCGCTCGGTGATGGCCACGTGGCGCCAGCCGGCCAGTGGTTCGCAGAACAGGAAAAGATTGCGGGTGCCGCCGCGACGGTATTCATAGTCCTGGCGTCGGGGTCGTCCCGGCTGGGCGGGCAGCGGTTCTCGCACATCGGCCAACAATTGAGTGGAGGTTTCGTCGAAGCACACCACCGGACGCTTGGCGTCGTAGGGTTCGGCGTAGAGGTCCAGCACGTCCTCCATGGCCGCTACAAACTCCCCGTTCATTCGGGCGATGCACCATTGCTGTTTTTGCCAAGGCTTGAGGACGTTTTTTTGAGCCGGAGGCGCACCGTCTCGTATGACAGGCTGTCCACCAGGCCCAACTCCACCACCTGGTCGGCCAGCAGTCGCAGGGTCCAGTGGTCGTATCCTTCGGGGGCGTCGCTGCACGCCAGGGCAATCAGGTGGGCTTCGCCCCGATCATCCAGCTTGCGATACCGATTGGCCTGGGGATGGTCGTGGAGCACGCCGTCCAGTCCTTCCTCGGCGTACCGCCGCTTGGTGCGGAACACCGTGCGGGGCGACGTATCCAGCGCCGCCGCCACTTGGGACGCGCTCCAGCCTTCATCGGTCTTGAGCAGAATGCGCGCCCGATTGATGACCCGAGCCGAGCGTTGGCCCCTACGGATCAACCCCTCCAGTTGGGTCCGATCTTCCGCCGACAACTGTACCGCGAATTTCTCCTGAGCCATGGATGCCCCACCTCCCGCACCGCAGTTTGACCGCAAGCGTAGCGACTATGACTCATTGCATCCTACTTATGCCAGTACAGGTTTGATCGAGTACTAGGGCAGTCATTATCTCGGTAGTCGAAACACCGAAGGATAGTTGCACGAACGACACAATGTCTCTAGAGCTAACCTCAGAGGCAAAGCCGCCTATGGCAAAGACCGGCAATAGGGCCAAGATCGGCGGCGACCGAAAGGCCCGCCACCAGCGTTCGACCTCGAACCAACCCAGTTGCAGTACCGGAGCGCTT
The DNA here is from genome assembly GCA_028874675.1 of Chloroflexota bacterium. Lineage (GTDB taxonomy): Bacteria > Chloroflexota > Dehalococcoidia > Lucifugimonadales > UBA3495 > Bin22. The sequence continues at coordinate 5,751 of JAPPJA010000461.1, read as the reverse complement.
CCCCGCAGTCGCACTTCGACCGGTGACTCTGCACCGCCGTCGGGCTTAAGCCCCATTTCCGAGGGCCAGCTGCGCAGAAACTTCCACCCCAACGGCAGCCCAAGGCACAGCAGGATGGCTCCCAGCGCAATCCAAGCTGCTTCCCAGCCGTACGAATATTGGACCATGAACGCGCTCTGATTCAGGAAAATGCTGCCCATGGTAGATGCAGCCGTCAATAGCGACAGTGCCAATGTCCGACGATTCAGGAACCAGCGCGCCGCCAATGGTCCCAAGACGCCGAATGAGGCGCCGCCCATCGCGGCGGAAAACACGATTCCGAACAGGACGATCAGGTGCCAGACGTAGTATATGAAACCCAGCCCAACAGTGGCGAGTCCGGCAACCGCGATGCTGATCAGGATGAGTTTGCGAGCGTCGCGCCGGTCGACTAGGTGGCCGAGAATGGGCTGAGTGAGACCATTCACCAGGACGCCGGTAAAGTGTGTGCCGGCGAAAGCGGCTATGCTCCATCCCAATGCTTCGGCCATGGGTACCATGAAGAATGGGAGGCTGCCTTTCACGCCAGCAACAGCAGCCGAAATTATCATTGCGGCTGTAATCAGTAGCCAACCGTAGTACATCCTGGAAATCCTTGCCGGGTGAGGCGACCTACGGGCTGTGGTTGAAGCAGCGTTTCTTCGCGCCGTCTGCAACTACGAAGCGAGTGGAAGGTACCGTAGTGTTTGACCTGCTAGTTTTTCCGTTGGACGACAACGTAAGGGGCGCCCCTTACGTTGTCAACCTTGAGGCTAGAATTACCACGGCAGATGGCTGGAGTCAGTTTTCAACCCTTATTGTCATTTTCCGGCCACGCACATTGGTCAAGTCGCTGCCCCGACGTATGCCATGTGAGGTTACCGGAAAGCATAGCTTGGTTCCAGCACATCTGGGCTGCGCCAAGTCGGGCCCAGCGGTCCGGCCTTTTCCAGCAGCCCCGTGTGGGAAATCCACAGGGGCACGTCCACCCCGGAGCGTTCCATCTCGCCACGGGCCACGCCGAGAAAGTTGCCCTCAGCCAGGAAGTCGTCGAAGACCACCAGCACCAGGGGCCGGTGTCCGTGGTCGTCCCGGAGCAGGTTGGAGGAATAGTAGCGAAGGTAGGGAGCCAGGCGGTCGGCCATGGTGGAGGGATGCACGGCGCGGCGCTCCCACTCCAGGAAGAAGGGAAGGGTTTTGCCACCGGCCCGCACCACGCCGAAGGCGTCGGGATGGACGGAGCGCAGGTTGCCCCGATGCCGAAAATAGCGGGTGGAGTGATGGGGCGGCGATACCTGTACCGCTCGGCAGCCGGGCGTCTCCTTTGCCTGGCGGAGCAGGGCGCCCAGGAATTGGTGCACCCCGTCGGTGTGCTCGATGGCGCGGGCCAGGGGCCGGCTGCGAGCGCCGGGGACATCCCGCCAGTGGCTGGCGGTTTCCCCATCATCGTCCTGGACGCTCCAGCGGCGCAGGGCGGTGGACACCGAGGCCCGGTCGCGGCGGGCCAGCAGGGTCAGGCCGCGCTCGCCCAGAGCCAGGCGGCGCTTCCCGCCCAGCGCGCCCCTGGCAACCAGTCCCAGGTCTTCCAGCCGGGCGGCCATGCGCCAGACGCGGGAATCGGACAGGTCGAGGAAGGCGCACAGGTCCTCCACGGTGGCCCAGGGCCAGTCGGCGAGGCAGTCCAGCAGCCGCTTGTCGGCGGGATTGAGCAGGACGGGCAGCAGGTGGTTGGGGACGTCTTTGCCGGGTTCACCGATGCTGACGGCTTCGGGCAGCAATGCTCTTGCCAATGACGGCTCCACGGGCAAACTGCCGCCCGGTCTCAGGCCGGCCAGCGCCTCCTCCAGGGATAGCAGTCCAGGGGCCGACGGGACGCGCCAGACGGCCTCGTCAGTCATTGAACGGGCCGCGGCCCGCTCCAAGGCCAGGTAGACCGGGCCGGGATAACGGGCCAGCAGTCGGCGGGCTTGTAGTAGGCGCGTCTCGTCGGGAAAGAGGGCCAGCAGGCCCCGGGGCAGGTCCTGACGGGCGCCGACCAGCCAGTTCACCCGGTCGGAGAAGGCGGTGCGGTCGGCGACGGCCCCCTGGCGAATGATGCCGACGGTCCGGCCGCCGTCCAGCGTCACGGCGGCGTCCAGGGAATGGGCGCGGTACCAGCGGAACCGGAAGGGTTCCTCCACCGACGCTATCGCCGAAGCCAGCCGGTAGATGACGGCCACGGCGTCCAGGCGGGCCAGCAGGAGCCGCTGCCAGTGGGCTGATACGGGCCGGGTGCGAAGGAGATACTCCACGCTCCGGCCTTCCGCCGCCGCCAGGCGGTCCAGCCCCAAGGGGTTGAGATGCCAGCGGCGGGTGGTGGCGGTCAGCGGGGAGGCGTGGCGCAGGAACCGCACCAGTCCCTGCGCCTTCAGCCGGCGCAGCACGCGGTAGGCGGTGGCCTCGGCCAGGCCGGACACGGCGGCCAGCTCCAGCCAGTCCAGGAAGGGCATGGCCGCCAAGGTCCGCAGGGCCAGGATTTCCCGCTCCCTGAACTTCACGCGGCTTCGGCCTCCTGCTCCGGCTCCTGCCGGGCGCCGCCCTCTCCCCTCCGCCGGGTGCGCTGGCGGTTGGACTTGCCCTTGCCCTTATTGGCGTTGGCCTTCCCGCTACTGCCGGGTCCTCCGACGGGCTTGACCGGCTTGCCGCCGGAGGTCTGCCCGCCGTCCTCCTCGTCCTCTTCCCGTTCCAGCCGGTCCCGGTATGCCTGGACCCGCAGGTCGGCCTCGGCCTCCAGCCGGGCCAGGGCCTCCGCCGGAGTGGTGTAGGCCGAGGCGGCGTCCTTGATCCGCTGCGCCACGTCGGGGTCTCCCGGCTCGGGAGGGCGCAGCTCCATGTAGTAAGTGGGTTCCCGCCGCCCGTCCACCGTGGCCCGCACGTAGCAGTGGTGCGACGGCAACGACACCAGGTCCTCCTCCCCCACCCGCTCCCGGTCCAGCTCGCCCACCAGTTCCTGGGCGTTGTTGGCCGACACCTGGAAGGCCACCAGGCAGCCCACGTTGGCCAGCAGGGTGTCCCGCAGGGTGTCGGAGATTTCGTCCAGCTTGCCCAGGCTCTGGGTGGCCAGGATGAAGCTGGCCCCGAACTTGCCTAGCTCCGAGAGCATACCGTCGTAATCGACGCCGGGCAGGGCCTGCATCTCGTCCACCACCACCGTCACCCCTCGCCGCCGCTCCGGCGGCAGGGTTCCCTGGGAGCGTATCGCCGAGTCCACCAGGTTGAGGATGGCCGCTCCCACCAGGGCCGAGACCTCCGGCCCCACGTCGCCCTGGGCGGTGGACACCAGCAGCACCCCGCCATCGGCGATGACCTGGCCCAGGTCAATGGTGGAGCGGCGCTGGCCCAGGATGGAACGGGCCTTCTTGGACGAGGCGTAGTAGGCCAGCCGGGTCTGCACCGGGGCGATGGAGTCGGCCTGGAGGGTGCGGGTCCAGGCGGTGTAGGTGTGGGCCCACCACTCGATGATGAAGGGGTCCTTCACCCGTCGCAGCACGGTGCGGCGGAACCGGCGGTCCGACATCAGCCGGGAGCCGTCCAGGATGGTGAGTTGCTCCTCCGCAGCAGTGTCGGGATGGGAGTTGTACTCGTGGAGGGTCTTGACCACGTGCTCCAGGATGGACTGCATCCGTGGTCCCCACTGCTCCCACACCCCCTTGGCGCCCCGCACCACCGCGTCGGCGGCCCGGTCCCTATCGGGGAACACCCGCACGTCCAGCAGGTTGATGCCCGGGGCGCGGGTCTCATCGGCCAGGTCGATGAGGTACACTTGGTCGATGATCTCTTCGGGAACGTCCCCCAGCAGGTCCTTCGCCAGGTCGGCGTGGGGGTCGATGACGACGATGGCGTCGGGGTTGCGGCCCGCCGCCTTCTCCCGCATCAAGTGCTCGACGTCGTGGCGCATCAGGGTGGACTTGCCCATGCGGGTGCGGGCCAGGTAGAGGTGGTGGCGGCCCATGCCCCGGAGGTTGAAGCGCACCGGCCGGGGTCTCCCGCCCACGGTGTTGCCCACGTGGGCGCCCTGGTCGTCGCCGGAGGCGGAGGGCTGGAGCACCCGGGGCCCGGAGCGGCCCACCGAGGCCAGGGGGTTGCCCGCGCCCAGGGGGTGCCACAGGGCCGCCAGTTCCCGCACTCCCAGGACGTTGCGGGCCCGGAACATCCCCGCTGAAGGCACTACTGGCTCGACGGCGGGAATCGCGGGCCGTACCTTCCCCGCCTTGAACCTGGCTCCGGCGGGATTGGCGTAGCCCTGGTAGGACTGGGCGGCGTGGCGCAGCAGGTCTCTGGCACGGCTCTCCGTGCCGTGCTCGGGGAGGACGGCGATGATTTCCAGCTGGGCCTGGTGGGCCAGGCGGGAGAGCTTGTCCTTGATCTGGAGGGGGTCGTGAAGGCGGTTGCCGGAGCGGGCCTTCCTGATGCGCCACCAGGCCCAGCCGGCGACGGTCATCGCCGCCGCCACGCCAACCCCCAGCAGGGCCGCCTTCCAGGTCTCGCC
>JAPPJA010000461.1:0-1195 GCA_028874675.1 Chloroflexota bacterium | reverse complement strand
ACCCACCGGGGCCAGGACCAGCATGTTCATGGCGTTCCGGGTCTCGGTCTGGTACTGGGCGGTCTGGGCCGAAGGGACGGATTCGGCCTGCTGCTTGCGAAACAGCTTATCCTGGTGGGGTTGGGACCAGCCCGGCCCCAGGGAGGAGAGGCTGAGTTGGGCAATCACCCTTTCCCCCGGCTCCAGGCCCGAGAGGGCGCCGATGACGGAGATCAGGGGGTCCGAGCCCGGCTCCCGCAGGTGGTCGTCGTCGAAGGTGCGCAGGGGCAGGTACTCTGGTCCCTGTAGCCGCAGGGTGGTTGACCAGGCTTTCTCCCCCTCGCTCAGGCGCAGGGGGTCGTCCTCGGGGGAGACCTCGTCGACCTGGGCGTGGCGGTAGTGGGCGTCCAACTGCTGCCGGACGTAGGAACCCTCCCGGCAGCGCACCAGCAGGGAGACGCCGGCGGCGTCGCCTACTATCTCCAAATTGAAGGGTACGGGGGCGCCGACGGCGCGCAGGAAGTTCTCCACCCCGGACAGGCTGCGCTCCTCGGTGCGGGAGGCGGTGACGGAGAGCACCTTGACCTCCGGCGGGGGCTTGCCCTTGAATACCCTGGTAATGAAGTTGGCTAACATGAACAAAGTCCTCCTTCTGCTGATTGGCTGCTCCGTCTGGCACCCCGGACGGTTGAAAGCAGTATGAAACATAAGTTCTATTCACTATGCCCGCAACCCGCCCCTGGCGCAATGGCCGCCGCGTCATCAACTCCGTACCTAGGGTTGTCCCGGCAGTGATGGTGCGGGGTGTTTGACGCTCCCTCCGGCGGTTTTTCCGGGACCGGGAAGGCGGCCCGGCAGGATTATTGCCGGAGGCCCCGACGTGTCAAACTGCAATCCTCTCCAGTCGCTTCCCGCAGTGGGCGCCCTGTAAGGAGAAAGGAAAAGATTGCAGAATACAATCCTGGGGCATTTCCTACGGGGAACAAGGCGGTTAGGACGGCATTTGGGGGATTTCCGGCAAGTGAATTTACTGCGACTCTATAATCACATAATTGCAGAGATTGCAGTGCGAAGATTGTAGCTTTGACCCATGGTGAAGGCATTGAACGACGATGACGACGCCACCCTGGAGGTGGACCAAGACTCCGTTGAGCCGGACACGCCCCTTGTATCTTTGAGTGGGTGGGGTAGACCGGTTGCCCCTGGGTCATAGAAG
>JAPPJA010000254.1:1157-7216 GCA_028874675.1 Chloroflexota bacterium | reverse complement strand
GTTTACATATGCGGCTGGCCGGCGTTGCTGCCCATCAATGACAACTGGCTAACACGCCCCGGTAACCGGGAATTTCAGGTCAGCCGTAAGGCAAATCCAATTTCAGGAGGCAAGAGACCATGGATGGCATTACCGCAATCGCAAACGTATTGAAACTGGAAGGGGTTGACTTTGTCGGCTGCATGCCTTCAAGTCCCCTTATCGAAGCGGCAGCCGTCGCCGGCATCCGGCCCATCGTTGTGCGGCAGGAACGCACCGGCGTTCACATGGCCGACGGCTTTTCCCGGGTCAACAATGGCAAGCGGACTGGCATCTTCCTGATGCAGGCCGGCCCCGGCGCGGAAAACGCTTTTGACGGGGTGGCCCAGGCCTACGCCGATTCGGTGCCCATTCTCCTGCTGCCGGCCGGGGCAGCTCGCCACCGGCAGGGGATCGACCCGGTGTTCAGTCCCACCCGCAGCTACGAGAGCATTACCAAGTGGGCCGCCCAGATCAACTACGCCGACCGGGTGCCGGAGCTTATGCGCCAGGCCTTCACGAGGCTGCGCTCAGGCAAACCGGGGCCGGTGCTGCTGGAAATCCCCGGCGACCTCATCTCCGAAGAGATCAGCGAGGAGCAATTCGACTACCAGCCGCCGGAAGGAATGCGCACCGCAGGCGACCCGGAGGCTGTGGGCCGGGCAGCCCGGGCCCTGCTTTCCGCCCAGCGGCCGGTAATCACTGCCGGACAGGGCGTCCTGTATGCGGAAGCTACTGGCCAACTGGTGGAACTGGCGGAGTACCTGCAGATTCCGGTGATGACCACGCTGGAGGGCAAGAGCGCTTTCCCCGAGAACCACCCCCTGTCCCTGGGCATTGGCGGCTCCAGCCAGACGGGCCAGGTGCACCGGTTCCTCACGGGGGCGGACACCGTGTTCGCGGTGGGCGCCAGTATGATCAAGAGCAACTTCACCGCCCCTCTTCCGCCGGGAAAGACTCTAATCCATACCACCAACGCCGATGTGGACATCAACAAAGACTACAAGGCGGACTACCCGGTGGTGGGCGACGCCAGGCTGGTGCTGAGCCAGGTCCTGGAGGAAATCAAGCGACAGACCGGCGGTCAGGGCCGTCCGGCGAATCGGGAACTGACCGATGAGATTGCGGCGTCCCGCCAGGAATGGCTGGACCAGTGGCTGCCGCGCCTCACGTCGGATGAAGTCCCGTTGAATCCCTACCGGGTCATCTGGGAAATCATGCATACGGTGGACCTGGACAATACCATCGTCACCCACGAATCGGGCAGCCCGCGGGAACAGGTGTCTCCCTTCTGGGAAGCCCGCTCTCCCCGCAGTTTCATCGGCTGGGGAAAGTCCACTCAACTGGGATACAGCCTGGGCCTGGCCATGGGGGCCAAGATGGCGGCTCCGGAAAAGATGGTGATTAACTTCATGGGCGATACGGCCTTCGGGATGGTGGGCCTGGACGTGGAAACGGCGGTGCGGGAAGGGATAGCAATAACGACCGTGGTGTTAAACAACAACACAATGGCCATATACCCCGACAGCCGGATGCCCACCGCCGTATCCCGCTACCACACCAAGGAGACGGGCGGGAATTACGCCGACATGTCGCGGGCAATGGGGGCGTGGGCCGAGCGGGTAACCGACCCTGACCAGATTGGCCCCGCCATGCGCCGAGCCCAGGAAAGGAACGAGGCCGGCGAAATTGCCCTGCTGGAGTACATAACCAAGGAGGAGGGGGCGTATTCCAAGTACCAGTTCGTTTAGGGCGTTGAACCATCAGATGCGCGAGGGGCTATGGGGCTTCCCTACATTTCGACCTTCAATGTCAACATGCCCGGCTTTCCAACCTGCGCCGAACGGATAGGACGGCTGCGGTCATTCCTGCAAAGCGAGCTGTCCCGGGACGGGGGCGCCGCCGTCGCCTCGTCGGATATAGAGATAGAATCGGACTGCACCGGGGAATCTGGCTACGCGCTTATTGCCTGCGGGCGTCATCACCCTCGCAGCCCGCAGCAACTGTTGCAGCTGGAGGTGCGAATCTTCGACGAGGGTTCCGGTTCGGCAGGCATCAACGTCCGAAGCCGCTTCATTACCCCCGACGGCGAAGACCCGCCGGAACTGAGGGCCGGTCCGCCCCGTTTTCTGACGGCCCTGGCCGACGAGTTTGACTGCTCCATTGATGCCGCGGGATGGAGCGCCCAACCCCGGGTGATTTCCGAGGATTCGGTGGAAGCCTTCGTGGCGGAGGAGCTGCTGGGCGGGGAGCGGAAGCTGACCCTGCTGGTCATCAGCGAGGACGGAGAGGGAGGTGTATTGCTGGACCCGGAGCGGGCGCAGCGGGAGTTGATGGGACTGGCCCGGGTAGTCAGGCTGGCCCACAACGCCGAGGGCCGTTATCGCGAACTGGTCCACCATACCCTGGCCTGTTACGGTGGGGCTGCCCGCTGGATCTGGCCTGGGGCCACATCTGGAAGCAATGGACCCGGCCCCCGACGTCCATACTACGGACAGGAAATAATGCCGGATACGGATACGGCCAACGCCTTCTATTACGGCTTGCAGCAGAAGGCGCTGGAGTACCAGGACCGGTTCGTACTGCCCCACGAGTTTGACTCCCGCTTCAGCAAGTGCCGGACAGAGGTGCTGCTGGCGCGAAACCGGCAGATGGAGTCGCGGGAAGGTGGGCAGGCTGCGCCTGAGAGTAATGAAGCGACCAGGCAGCGCCGAGTGGAGCAGGCTCGGGCCAGCCTGCTGGCCACAGAGAAGTCCAGGAACGAACGGCTGAGCAGCGAACTGGCGGCAGCCCAGCAACGCATTGACGAGCTGGAGGCGGAGCTGGGAGCTGAACCCCTGGATACTCCACCCGACAACAGCAGCGGCTCCACCCGCGAAGTTGCGCGGCTTCAAAAGGCGCTGGAGAGCAGGAATACGACCATCGAGGCCCTGCGGGATGAAGTGGCCAACCTGCGCCGGCTGGCGCGACAGGGTCAGGAGGGCCAGAGCCTCCCTTTGCCCGGGAGCCTGGCAGGGCAGTTGACCATTTGCAATCACGCATTGAACCTTTATCGAAATCCCATGAGGGACTTCATTGTCAAGCAGCTGCGCCGAAAACAGCCCCATGACCTGGCCACCTGCTTTGAGGCTTGCGTGAAGGATTTCAACATCCATTCCAGGTATGACCCGAATGACCCGGGGTCATATTTCGACATCGGCGATTTTGAGAACCTGGTTCAGTCCTATTACGACTGTTTTTCGGTGGACACTCCCAACCCCAGAAAACTGGGCGACATACGGCATTTCCGCAACCGGGTCGTCCATCCTCCCTTCGGCGGACTGAATGCAGGGGTGGTCCTGGACGGCCTGCGCAACATAGCCGAGGTCTTGAGTTCCATCGGCGAAGGGCAGGCGGCCTCCCGGGTATCCGGGCTGGAACCGCTGATTGAAGCGACGTAGTTGCGGTCTCGGAGCCTGTGGCGGCAGGCCGGGGCAACCAGTCCCTCGCCGACGTCTCCGGAACTCCGGAATCGGGCCCGGCCCACTGACATTCGGGCATTGCGGCAGCGGCGTCATCATTGCCACAATACTGGGGCGCGACCGGCGCACGAGAGAAGGCAATGACGATTACCGCTGTACCGAAAGCCGAGGCAAGCCCTCAGACGGCCCTTGATGAGGTGGCGGGAGCGGTGGAAACCAACCCGGGCCGCTCCACCGTTCATGATATGCCCCAGGGGGAGCGTCCCCGGGAGAGGTTGCGGGATTACGGCGCTCGCTATCTGAGCAATGCGGAACTGATAGCCATTCTGCTGCGCACCGGCATGCAGGGTGAGAATGTGCTGACCATGTCCACCAGGCTACTCAGCCGTTTCGGCGGGCTGGATGGCCTGGGACGGGCCAACTTCGCGGAGCTTTGCGCCGAGCGGGGCCTGAGCGAAGCCAAGACCTGCCAGCTGATGGCGGCCCTGGAACTGGGGCGGCGCTTCATTTCCCTGGCGCCCGAAGACCGGGCCGTTATCAACTCGCCGCAGGACGTGGCCAATCTGCTTCAGGCTGAAATGGCTACCCTGGAGCAGGAACACCTGAGGGTGCTGCTGCTGAACACCAGGAACCAGGTACTGCGAACGGTGGAAGTGTACGTGGGCAATGTCAACAGCTCCATTGTCCGTCCGTCGGAGGTGTTCCGGCCGGCGGTAAGGGACAACGCGCCTTCCATCATTGTGGCCCACAACCACCCTTCAGGCGACCCAACGCCCAGTCCCGAGGACGTGGCGATCACGCGGGACCTGGTTTCCGCCGGCAAGCTGCTGGGCATAGACCTGCTGGACCACCTGGTTATCGGCGGTGGCGGTCGCTACGTAAGCCTGAACGAGCGGAAGCTGGGGTTTGAATAGGGGCTGCTACCTCGAGCATCCCCGGAGGACTTGACGAAATGTCCCTGGACCTGGGCGCAACAATCAATCAGCTGGACCTGGTATCCCAGTCCCTGGGCCAGGAGCATGGCGCCCGCCAGCGGCGCCTGGCGGAGCTGCGGGAGGCGGCCGCCGGAGTACCGGCGCGGGAAGCCCGGCAGCGGACACAGGAACCTGGGCTCCCGTTCCTGGCCGCCCAGGTGGTGGACGTCCTGCTGGACAACATTGCTCCCCCCGCCGCTCCTCCCGACTGGACGGCGCTCTCGGTGGACGGCTCTCACATAGACGTGGACCGGCATCTTCCCGTGCCCTGCTACCTGATCAACCTGGGAGGATGTGCAATTACCTACGGCTCCGGGGCTGGGGCGAGTTTCTTCAGCCGACCCCACCTGGCGTCGCGACCGGAGGAGTTGTACCTGCGGAATCCCGAGGAACCCAACGCGGAAGAGGCGGTAACCGGAAACCTGCTGGGCATGTACCGCACGGTGCGGGAATTATCGGCGCTGCTGGAAGAAACGCTCCTCTGCCCTCCCGAGCGGCCCGCCCTGGCCCTGGTGGACGGTACCCTGGTGATGTGGGGCCTGGCCGGACGAGCCTATCCCGAGTTTGTACGCAGGCACATCATCGAAGAGGAGTTGCTGGAGGCGCTCCGGGGGTTCCAGGAACTGGCGCGGGAAAGGAAAGTGGCGCTGGCGGCCTATGTATCGCTGCCCAGGACAACGGAGGTGGTGAATGCCATCCGGCGCTGCCTGTGCAGCCACAACCTGGAGAGTTGCCAGAAGGCCTGCAGCAACCGGCGAGCCGACCTTGAGCCCTGCAGCCGGGCCAATGACTTCCTGGACAGGGACGTCTTCGGCGAGGAGCTGCTGCCCTATCACCGGTCCCCCCTATACCGGACCCTTTCTTCGGTGCCCCGGGATTTTTACGGGCCCGACCAGCAGGTCTATTTCTACTACCTGCACGCCGGGGAGGAGATAGCCCGCATCGAGGTGCCCCAGTGGGTGGCGATGAACGAGACTCTCCTGGCCCAGAGTCACAGCCTCATTGTCGAGCAGTGCCGGCGGGGCCAGGGTTACCCGGTGGTGATAACCGAGGCCCACGAACAGGCGGTGATAACCGGCAGGGACCGGCAGTTGTTCCGGGAAATGGTGGCCGCAACCCTGGAGCGGCAGGGTCTGCCCAGCTACACCTCGCAAAAGGAACGCTCCAAGCAGCGTCCGTGGGTCTGATGCTACAGTCGCAAATTAAGAGAGTAGAGTGTGGAAAGTTGGTGAGTGGTGATGTGAGCCGATGGCAGTTGGGAGTGATGCAGAGCCTTCCCCCGCGATGGTGGGGGTGAGGGCGGACTAACTGGCGTCTGGGGTTACGGAATCCGGTTGATTCCGGCGCGGCGCGGCGCCGGGGCGGCTGGTACCGGCACATAATCCCCGTGTCGGGGCGCTGGGCAGGCTCCGGCCATGCTGGCCCACGCCTACCTGGCAGCAGTCAGGCCACAGGCACTGGAACCGGGGAAAGGGGGCTGCTACGGCCCCATGAGGAACTGATTCCCGTGACGATTCCAGAGGAGCGGCGGGGGGGGGTGGGGCACGACACACACCCCGGGCCGACCAACCCCAACAGACACAACGTGAGCAAAGAAGAGAACCAA
>JAPPJA010000254.1:0-1147 GCA_028874675.1 Chloroflexota bacterium | reverse complement strand
CAGTCTGGCCACAGGAACTGTAACGGGGTAATGGGGGCTGCTACGGCCCCATTTGTAACTTATTCCGGTGACTATTCCTGTGGAGCGGGGGTTGCTCTCCCGCAATACCTGGCGGTATAGCAACCGCCTGATTTCACCCTCTATTGGTCATTGTAGAGACGACGCCATCAAGCCATAGCCAAACAATGCCACCACAAACGACGGCGTCTAATCCGCTACTGTAGTACTAGGGTGCATTGGGCACGTCGGGCTTGTCGTCATAGTAGCGCGACATGAAAAGCAGTCCGTCGTGTCTGACGCCCCAAGAATGGGCATACAAGGTCTCCGAAGACCTGACGTTGGGGAAGATGTAGCTGATCCAGGTTCCCTCCTCTGTTGCCGCCACCATCTCCTGGCCAATATCCCGATTGCGGTTGGTGGCGAGCTCACCCAGGTTCGTGCCTACGAGATGCTTGGCCAGGGGAGCGACAAGCAGAGTGTTGTTCTCATCGGCCAGGGTCAGGCCCCACTGGCCATCAATACTCTCCTGGCTGTTGTAATGGGCGAGCGTGGCTTCCAGTCCGTTGTTCCGGTAGTACTCGATGGCCTGCTGGACATATGAGACAGTGCGGCCGGCGGGGTCTTCCACCCGCAGATAGTAGCCGGAGGCGAAGAGCATTCCGTCGCGGCGCACGGCGTAGGACACCTTGGGAACTTCCTTCAACGTTACCGGGTGAGGCCACAGGTATTCCACCCAGACCCCTTCCTCCGTGGCCTTGGCCAACTCCTCGCCTAGTTCGTAGCCATCGGAACCCTTCACGTCCTTGATATCCGTTCCGATGAGCCGCGGCAGTAGTGGGTGGATGTGATATTTATCCTCGTCGTCAGTGGCAAAGAGGTACCATTCGCCCTCGAAGCTGGCGACACTGTTGTAGTAGTTCAGCAAGGCCTCTAGGCCTTCACTCTCGTAACGTTCTACCGCCTGGTTCACGTACTGAACCGTATATTCTCTGGGGTCGGCGTCCCGCCAGGCGGGTGGTCCGGTTTCAGGCTCGCCGGCGTAATAGCCTGAGGCGAAAATTAATCCGTCGTGCCGGATGGCCCAGGTGACCTTCTGCTGTTCTTTCCGGGAAAGCGGGTGGGGCCACAGGTATTCCACCCATACGCC
>JAPPJA010000481.1 GCA_028874675.1 Chloroflexota bacterium | reverse complement strand
ACCTGGGCCTGGCCATAGCTCTGCCGGCCCTGGCCCTGAACCTGGTGGGCGGCGTGTTGGCCGACCGCCTGGAGCCCAAGGTGCTGGTGGCATCCGCCCAGAGCCTGTCAGCCACCGTCGTCGTAGTCCTGGCCGTACTGGTGCTGCTGGACCGGGTAGAGCCGTGGCACATTCTGTTGACGGCCTTCGCCGCCGGCGTCGGCCAGGCCTTCGACCAGCCGAGCCGCGCCAGTATCTTTCCCCGCCTGGTGGACCGCGAGCACATCGTTAACGCCGTGGCCATGGAGTCGGTGGTGTGGAATGGCGTCCGCGTTCTGGCGCCGGCCCTGGCGGGTGTGGTGATTGCCCGCCTGAGCATCGAGACTTCCATGCTGATAAGCGCGGGTTCCTTTTATGTACTGGCCGCAGTGATGTCCTTGCTGCGGTTGCGGGAGCGGCCGCCAGCCCGGGGCGGCGTGGCGCAGCAGATTGGAGAGGCCTTCGGCTATATTCGCAGCCATCCGATTTTTGCCTACGTCATGCTCATGACCTTTTGCAACAGTCTCTTTGGCCTGTCCTACATTTTCCTGATGCCATCCCTGGCAGAGGAGTCCCTGTCGGTGGGAGCGGAGCGGGTGGGCTGGCTGCTGGGAGCCGCGGGGGTCGGCGCCATCCTGGGCAACTGGATCATCGGGAGCATTCCGTCGCACAGTCCCCGTGGGCTCATCATCCTCTATGGGGCGATAGTGTACGGCATCTGCCTGCTGTTGTTTGCCCTGGCAGCGTGGCTGGGACTGTACTGGGCATCGATGGGAGTCCTGTTCGTGGGCGGAATTCACTTTTCGCTGTACCTGGTCGGCGGCCTGAGCACCCTGCAGGAACTGGTTCCGGACAGGATTCGGGGGCGGGTGATGGGGCTATTCGGGGCTACCTGGAGCCTGGGGCTGCTGGGCATGGCGCAGGCGGGGTTCGTTGCCCGCTATATGGGCGCGCCCTTTGCGGTGGCCATCGGCGCGGCGGCGGTGATTGTGGTAGCCGTGGTTATATTCTTCGTTGGGTCCGACCTTCGCACTTTCAACGGCCAACAGGCGGATCTGGAACCGGCGGCTTCGACAGCGTAACATGGTATAAACAGCCTTCCTGGAGTACCCTTGGACAGGGTGGACTCTAAGGCGAGCAACCCTGCTCCGGCGGCGAACCCTATTCCCTCCTAAAGGAGACCAGCATGGCCAGCGATTCCTTCAATCCCCTGACTCCCCAGGAGCGTTACATAATCGAGTTCAAGGGCACGGAGCGGCCCTTCTCGGGAGAGTACGACGACTTCTACGAAGACGGCGTGTACGTTTGCCGGCGCTGCAATGCCGCGCTCTACTTGTCCGATGATAAGTTTGACGCCCGTTGCGGCTGGCCGGCCTTTGACCAGGAACTCCCCGACGCCGTAAACCATTTGCCCGACCCCGACGGCTTCCGCACGGAAATCGAGTGCGCCAAATGTGGCGCTCACCTGGGCCACGTCTTTTTTGGCGAGGGGTTTACTCCCACCGGCGCACGGCACTGCGTCAATTCCCTTTCCATGAAGTTTGTTCCCACCGAGGATGGGGAGTAGGTCGGCCAGATGGCCTGGTAGCGGCCAGCGGGTCGGCTTGTTACCCCCGCCGCCAGCGTGGTATCCTTCTTTGGCCAATTGAAAAGCGTGTCCCCGTAGCTCAACGGATAGAGTGCTGGCCTCCGGAGCCAGAGATGAGAGTTCGACCCTCTCCGGGGATACCATCCGGATAACGGCACTCTTCGACCCAGTCCACAACTCTTCCTCCACCAGTGCAACGGGCACCAATGAAACGGGGCGTGGCCCAGCGGCAGGGCGCCTGGTTTGGGACCAGGAGGTCGGCAGTTCGAATCTGCCCGCCCCGACCATGTCCGGCAAGTCGGCAGCTTTGCCGGGGGCTGTTTCAAGTCGTTCAATCCTCCGGCCTTTACGTTGATTGTAGAGGGATGGTCCCGCTTCAAACTGTGGGACAAATTCTGAAGTGGGCAGTTGACTTCAGCAAGAATTTCATCCCACCCTGGCCCCGCTCTCTCAAGGAGGCGGAGACCATCAAAAGCTCCTGGACAAGCCATTCCGCCAATAGACTTTTCCCTTGACCCGCAATAAACTACTCCCAATATCTGAATACTATGCCGAACAGCGCTCCGGAGGTTGTTGCCATGCCTGTTTTTCCCCACGAATACCTGCATAAGCTTGCCTACCACGTTTACGTCGCCAAGGGTACTCCCGAAGAAGAGGCGGACATTGTCGCCACCCACCAGGTGAAGTCCAACCTGGTAGGCCACGATTCCCACGGCATTATCCAGCTGCTGGAGTATTGCAGCCGCATTGACCGGGGGCACATTGTTCCTGGGGCTCCCTTTGTGGTGGAACGGGAGACGCCCAACACGGCTGTCATCAATGGCAACTGGGGCTTCGGCTTCGTGCAGACGGAGAAGGCCATGCGCATGGCCATAGACAAGGCCAGGGAACACGGAGTGGCCGCCATGACGGTCCACCACCAGAGCCACGTGGGCCGGGTGGGCGACTACCCCACCATGGCCCTGAACGAGGGGATGATAGGCCTGGTCACCGCCGACTCCGGCGCCGGTCCCAAGAACGCCGCTCCCTTCGGCGGACGGGCCCGCAGGCTGGGCACCAACCCCATCTGCATTGGCGTTCCCAGCGATCTCCCGGGGCCGGTGCTGCTGGATATGGCCACCAGCGCCGTTGCCATGGGCAAGATCAATCTTCAGCGCAGCCGGGGCGAGTCGGTGCCCCTGGGCTGGATTGTGGACAAGGACGGCAAGCCCACCACCGACCCCAACGACTACTTCGCCGGCGGCGCCATACTACCGGTGGGCGCCGACCAGGGCCACAAGGGTTACGGTCTGTCCTTTATGGTGGAGATGTTCTCCGGCCTGCTGACGGGACTGGGCTTTGGCATAGACCCGCAGGCCCGCCACAACGACGGGGTGTTTATCTCCGTTTACAACGTGGAGCACTTCCGCCCGCTGGATGACTTCAAGAAGGAAATGCGGGAGTTCGTCGAGTTCATCAAGACCTCGCCGCCCGCGGAGGGTTTCACCGAGGTCCTCTACCCGGGAGAGATTGAATACAACACGGAGATGAAACGTCGCGAGGAGGGCATCTACGTGGAAGACCAGACCTGGGAGGGGATAACGGCCCTGATGGAAGAAGTGGGCGTAACTGAGGCGGTGGGGAAGCCGTAGGCGCTTCCTTCGATTTCAGCACTCCAAACAGCAAAACGAGCCACCGGCACCGACAAGAGTTGTCACAGATATTGTGTGACAACTCTCTTATTGTCACAGAAAAACAGCATTGTTCTGTGACTGCAGCTTGCAACAACTACGGCGGGAATATAATATGGTCTTGAACATTACTAAATCATAAGGAATGAAGATTGCTTCAAGACCAAGTTAATCTCAATCGCGCTGGCAAATACGTGATGCAACTCACCGGCTACCAGGCCTTTATTCCTAATCCATTGCCACCCGACCCGCCTTTAGAACTGGACGATGAACTGCTCGGTCTGCTCTCCGTCGCAGACCAGTCGGTGGGGCGACTCGATAGCGTGTCGGATATGCTTCCTAACCCAGAATTGTTCGTAAGTATGTATGTGCGTAAAGAAGCGGTTCTGAGTTCTCAAATAGAGGGTACCCGGGCATCCTTGGTAGATGTCCTGGAATACGAAGCTAACTTTCGTCATCGCCAACTGCCGGCCGATGTCCTCGAGACCTTCAACTATGTCAGAGCTTTGAACGCGGGCTTGGTTCGACTTGATGAGCTGCCAATTTGCAACCGGCTTTTGAGGGAGATTCATGGAATATTGATGGAGGGCGTTAGAGGTCAAGAACGGTCGCCCGGGGAGTTTCGAACTTCACAGAACTGGATCGGTATTCCTGGGAGCTCCCTCGAAAGCGCCAGCTATGTCCCTCCCCCTCCCCACGAAATGACAATGGCAATGGGTGCACTTGAACAATACCTTAACTCCCCGGTTCCTTCCCCCGTGTTGATAAGAGCTGGACTTGCCCACGGGCAATTTGAAATGATCCATCCTTTTCTGGATGGAAATGGAAGGTTAGGGCGGCTACTTATAATCTTTCTGCTTTGCCAGCAAGAGGTGCTGACCAGACCCCTGCTTTACCTCAGTTCGTATTTCAAAGAATATCAAACGGAGTATTACGAACGACTCCGCGCCATAAGCGCCGAAGGTGACTGGGAAGGCTGGCTGAAGTATTTTCTTAGGGGCATTGCCGAGGTGTCTAAAGAGGCCACGGAAACGGCCAGAAACATAATTGCCCTGCGGGAAGCCCATAGTCGCCTTGTTATCGGAGGCGTTAGAGGACAGCACGGCTTATCATTACTGGATGTCCTCTACAATTCTCCCGTCGTCACATATAACCATGTCAGAGATAGTTTGAAGGTCTCTTACAGCACCGCGAACAATCTGATAAACGATATGGTAAGTTTGGGTATTCTGGAAGAATCCAGTGCCGTCCCACGAAACAAAGTGTTTGCGTACAGGTCCTATTTGGCGCTTCTTGAGAGAAACGGTTAACGCACTCTTGAACCATGTGGTGCCAGCAAGAGCTGTCACACAACTTCTGTGACAACCTTCTTATTATCACAGAAACAGGCGGCTTTTCTGTGATAAGCAGACTTTCTCCTGCTGCGTCACCCCCTCAACTTCCGCAGCAGCGGTATGGCCGAAATCTTCTTCTCGTCCAGGTCTTCCCAGTAGATGCCCTTGGGGTGGGGGAGGTTGCCGGGGCAGCGGATTACCTCGTCGGGGGTTACCGCGTAGTCCAGGGGAACGTCGTGGTCGGTGCGGGGCAGGTCTTCAGCCAGCAGCTGCATGGGGTGGATGGTAGTAATTACCGGAATGTCGGGAGTGACGATGCCGGCCGCGGTGGCCAGGCCGTACTCCAGGTCGGCATAGCCCCCGCCCTTGCCTACCCGTATTCCATCCCGGTTTACCGCCACTGAACCGGATATGACCAGGTCCACCTGCTTCATCTCTTCCACGAAGACGGGGCGGCCGTGGCGGAAGGCCCCGCTGATGGTGGAACCCTGGGCCGGGGTGCAGGCCATTGCCGACGGGTCCAGTTCCACGAAGCATTTTTCTTCCCGCAGGCGGGGGACGGCCATGTAGAGCAGCTTGCCCTCTTCCAGCGCCTGCTGCCGCAGGGGACGCTGGGCCTTATCAGGGTTGCTCTTGATTACCCGGGCCCGCTGCCAGACCTCCAGGTCGAACACCCGCTCCGCGGCCTCTTTGGAACCGTAGAAGTCCGGTATCTTGTCGTGAACGGTGCGACCGCGAACTACCCTGGCCTGCTCCAGCGCTGTCCAGACCTCTTCTCGAATGGCAAACTTGTCCCGCATATTTCACCTTCAATTCACTTTGTTGCACCGGACGGACAGGCTAAACCGATTCAGGGGGATACGACCAGACCGTTGCTTCCGGCAGGTGGGCAACTTCTATCCCAACCATCCTCCCGAACCTGTTTGAGTCTGCTATACGGCCCTGACGTAGTCGGCGAAGCTGCTGACCTGGGCCTGACCGGTCATGTCTATCAGTATGTGCTGGCTCTCTATGGGTTTGTCGTTAAGCCGGTCCAGCAGCCAGTCGGCTATGTAGGTCTGGGGGTTGGGACCCAGGTCCGAAGACGATGAGCCGCCCAGGCCGTGGTCGGCTCCTTCAAACAGGACCAGCTGCCTGGGTCCGGCGATGGTATCCAGCAGGTCGTAGGTGCACTCGATGGGGCTGAGGTGGTCGTCCTCTCCGGCCAGGACCAGGTAGAGACAGGTGACCGTTTCGCCAACGCCCTCCAGGCTCATGGTCTCGGCGAACCGGTCAAACTCGTCCTCGTCCTCGTAGCCGGCCATGTACATGAACCTGAGCTTGAAGGTGGGCGAGGCCAGGTTGAAGATGGTGTTCATCCCTGGCTCGTGGCACACGGCCTGGACGGCGCAGCCCTTGAGGCGGTCGTCTATGGAGGCCACCTGGGTGCCCCAGAAGGAACCCATGCTGGTGCCCTTGATGGCGATGCGGTCGGGGTCCAGCTCGGGCTGGGCGCGCATCCAGTCCAGCACGGCGCGGCCGGCCTCCTTCCAGTTGGTGGCGGTGACGTGGATGCCCCGCTGCAGGGCCTCCTTCTGGCCGGGGCCGTCAATGGACAGGACGGCCACGCCTCGCTCCAGCATCCGGTCGCCGTAGAGGGCCACGCCCGTTTCCTTGAAGCTGTCCATGCCGGGGATGCTCATGACGCAGGGCAGCCGGCCCCGGTTGCCGTTGGTTGAGGCCTGGCGGTAGGGAACGTTGGGCAGGTGCAGCCACGCCGGTATGGCGCTGTCCTGGAAGGGAATGTCCACCCGCCGGATCTCGTGGTTGGCGTACTGGGTGTACCTGGTATAGCACTCCACCTTCTTGTCGCCCAGGCGTTCGTTCTCCGGGGTGTGGGCGAAGATGGGCCACTGGGCGCTGCCGTACAAGAGGGAGGCGATGAAATAGCTTTCGCCGGCAGCGACCAGGTGACCGTCGGCCTCGTGCTGGCGGGCCTTGTTCTCCCGCCGGACCGCAGCCCGCCGGAACTCGCGGCTGGCATCGTTGAAGCGCTTTGTCCGGGCCCGCACCCCGTTGAAATCGGCGGCGGCCTCGGGGCCGCAGGGGCCCAGGGTATAGCCGATGCGGCGCTGGTCCCATTCGATTCCCACGGTCTGGACCACCACGTCCAGGAGCCAGCGCTGGTCCTGCCAGCGCTTCATGCGTCGTTCGATTGCAGCTTCCATAGCGGGCATAGTTCAATTCTCCCGGGTAAAGAGTCGCCACCAATTATAGCCTTACCGGTCAATGGGGATGGCGGCGACAGGGGTGATATTGACGTGGGGCACAAAGGGTAAGGGCGGACCCGGGGGCCCGCCCTGTTTGCCAGGTTTGTTTTACTGCGCCAGCGATTCAGCTAGGGAAAGAGCCGTTCTCCCGTTTCCGCATCCTCGACGGTGATGGCGCTTACCGGGCAGTTGTCGGCTGCCTCCAGCACCTGGGCCAACGGGTCGCCCTGGGGGTTGACCGCCTCGGACTGGCGCTCCTCGTTGAGGGCGAAGGTGTTGGTGGCGAAGGTTTCGCACATGGCGTTGCCCACGCACACATCGTGGTCAACGGTTATCTTCAGCTTGCGTTCCTGGGCCATGGTTGTGGTCCCTCCC
>JAPPJA010000136.1:3419-7252 GCA_028874675.1 Chloroflexota bacterium | reverse complement strand
GGGGAGGGGAGCGGTCAGCGAGGGCCGGCGATGTCAGACCGCCAGGCCCTAGGCGCGTTTGAGTTGCTGCAGCTAGTCGCCGATGTAGGCGATGTCGTTGCCCTCGCCCCTCAGGGCCGCGAGGACGCGCTCTCCGGACAGAGGCAGTTCCCGGATTCTGACCCCCACGGCATCGTAGATGGCGTTGGCAATGGCGGCGGGGGGGCCGAAACCGGGAGGCTCGGCAACCGCCCGGGCGCCGAAGGGGCCATCCTCGGAGGGAACGCGGACCAACAGGGTCTCCAGTTCCGGGAGATCCAGGGCCAGTGGCATAAGATAGGAGGCGAAGGAGGGGTTGCGCACGGCGCCGGTCTCCGGGTCGAACTGCATATCTTCGGTAAGGGCGCGCCCGATGCCCTGGACAGCGCCACCCTCCAGCTGGCCCTCCACGGCCATGGGATTGATGGCCACTCCCACATCCTGGCACTGGACGTAGCGGGTAAGTTTGACCTGGCCGGTATCCCGGTCAACCTGGACCTCGGCAGCCTGGGCGCTGAAGACCGGCGCGTAGGGCAGGGTGGACAGAGAGGCATTGCCGACGATGGGTCCGGCACGGGAGGTGACGCTCATGGCGGCCAGCTGTCCCAGGGTAAGAGACTGGGGCGGGTTGTCCTGGACGTAAACGGTGCCGTCGGCACAGGCCAGGGCGTCCTGGGGAACGCCGAGACGGTCGGCAGCCAGGGCCAGCAGCTTGTTTCGGGCGTCTTCCGCGGCCAGCTCCACGGCCTTGCCCTGGCTGTAAACGATACGGCTGCCGCCGCTGGGGCCGGTGAAGGGCGCAAGGTCGGTGTCGCGCCTGGCGACTATGACCTGGTCCATGGCGATGCCCAGGGACTCGGCGGCGATGGAGGCCAGGGAGGTGTCGCTGCCGGAAATGTCCACAGAGCCCGTCAGGAGGCTGACGGTCCCGTCCTCATTGACGCTGATGGAGGCCGTGGATGGTCCGGTCCCGCTGCGCCACTCGCAGAGGGCGATGCCGACGCCGTGTCCGTCGGGAAGTTCCCTGGGCAAGCCCAGGCGTTCCTTGACGGCCGCCAGGCATTCGAACAGGCCGTTGCGGGGCACGCGGGAGCCATTGACGGCGGTGTCGCCCTCCTTGATGGCGTTCTTCAGCCGGAAGTCCAGGGGGTCCATTCCCAGCTGGTGGGCGATCATGTCCATGTGAGACTCGACGGCGAAGGTCATGTCGGCGACGCCGGAGGCCCGGTAGGACCCCACGTAAACCTTGTTGGTGTAGGCGGCGTAGGAGCGCAGGCGGAAATTGGGAATGTCGTAGGCGCCGAGACCGTGGCCAATGCCCGAGTTGGGGCCCGCGCCCAGGTAGGCGCCAACATCAAAGATGGTGTAGGCCTCCCGGGCGACAATGGTCCCGTCCTTATTGACGCCAGTCTTGAGATAGTTGGTAACGGGATGGCGGGGGCCGTTCTGAGTGAAAACCTCTTCGCGGTTGTTGATGAGCTTGACAGGGCTGCCGGTCTTCATGGAAAGGAGGGCGGGGAAGGCTTCGAAGGCCAGACGCAACTTGGCGCCGAAGCCGCCGCCCAGTTCCATGGGTATGATCTTGATATTGGAGAGGGGCATGTCGAGCACGGAGGCCAGCTGGGCCCGGACCTGGTAGGGGCCCTGGGTTGAAGCCCAAACGGTCAGGCGGCCGTTGGCTTCCACGTGGGCAACGCAGGCCATCGGTTCCAGGAAGCCCTGGTTGATGCCCTGGGAGCGGAAGGTATCTTCGAAGACGTGGTCGGCGTCCCGGAAAGCCTGGTCCACGTCGCCCCGGTCGGCGTCGAGGAGGGTACAGATGTTGCCGCCCTCGATGGTGAAGCCGTAACCCTCGTAGCTTTCCAGGTCGGGGTGAACCGGGGGAGCGCCGGGCCGCAAGGCGGTGAGGGGGTCCACCACGGGCTCGAGGTCTTCGTATTGGACCTCGATAAGGGCAACGGCTTCCTCGGCGGTAATTTCGTCCTCGGCAGCCACGGCAGCCACGGGTTCGCCGATGTAGTAAACCTTGTCCCGGGCCATGATGTAGCGGTCCCTCAGTGCGCCGGAGCCGAAGCGAATTTCAGGGAAATCGACGCCGGTGATGACGGCCCTAACGCCGGGCAAGGCCAGGGCCCGGGAAGTGTCGATGTTGACGATGCGAGCGTGGCTACGGGAACTGCCCAGGGTCTTGCACATCAGCATGCCGGGGAGGTACACATCGCCGGCATAGGTTGCCCGGCCGGTGACCTTCTCCCAGGCGTCCACGCGCGGATTGTTCTGTTCGAGGACCTTGAAGGTTGCCATTTTTCAAACTCCTTCAGATCTGTTGTGGAGGCGGCGATCGCGGAAACTCGGCGCCGGCCCGTTATTGGCCCCGGCGGTTCCTGCCGGCAGGGGAACGGCGGTCATATCCCAATCCATGAATGCGTTCCCGCTGACCCGCTAACATGTGGAGGCCATTCGGTCCGCCGCCAGGAGGATGGCTTCAACCACCTTGGTGTAGCCGGTGCAGCGGCACAGGTTGCCGCCGATGGCGAACTTTACCTCTTCCGCCGAGGGCCGGGGGTTTTCCTGGAGCAGGCCAACGGCGGCCATTATCAGCCCGGGGGTGCAGTAGCCGCACTGCAGGCCACCCCTTTCGATGAAGGCCTGCTGGACGGGGTGAAGCGCATCGGGTGTGGCCAGGCCCTCGACCGTGGTCACGTCGGCGCCCTGTGCGCTCATGGCCAGGACCAGGCAGGAGGTAACGGGCTTTCCGTCAAGAATTACGGTGCAGGCGCCACAGTCCCCCTCGTCGCACCCCTTTTTTGTGCCCGTCAAGCGCAGTTCATCGCGCAAGGTATCCAGCAGGGAATAGTAGGGGGCCACGAGAAGCTGCCGCTCATGGCCGTTGACCGTCATGGCCAGTGGTTGCTTATTCACCTGGGCACCTCCGGGTAGTTGGTGTGCGCCGCTGGGGGACGGGAATGATTTACCTGGAATGCTGCGACCTGCGCGGTTCAGAAGGCGGTCTGAACGGCCAGCCGACGCTGCTCTTCGAAACTCAGGGTCCGACCGGACGCCATCTGCAGGGCGTGCTGGAGGGTGCGCGCGGTCAGAGCTTCGACCATGGCCCTGCGATAGGCTGCGGTACCGCGAACATCGTCAATGGGAGTGGCGGCGGCTTCAGCGGCCTGGGCGGCCTGTCCAAGCAGGCCGGGGGTCAAGTCCTGTCCCCTGAGCAAATTTTCGGCCTCCGTGGCGCGGAAGGGAGTGGGACCGACGGCGCCAAGGGCGATGCGGGCATCGCGACAGGTACGGCCGTCTTCCTCGAGAGTGACCACGGAAGCCACGCCCACGGTGGCAATGTCCATTGCGCCCCGGGGACTGTGCTTTATGTAAAGGGAGCCGGTCCTGGGCATGGGCGCAGGCAGGGTCAACTGGGTCAGCACCTCGCCCTGGTCCAGCGCGGTGCGTCCGGGGCCCAGGAAGTACTCGGTGAGGGGCAGGGTTCGAGTGCCCTGCGGGCCCGCGATGGTGCACTGGGCATCGAAGGCCAGCAGCGCGGGCAGGGTGTCCCCGGCTGGAGATGCGTTGCAGACGTTGCCGCCGACCGTGGCCAGGTTGCGGACCTGGACGCCGGCAAAGGAGGTGGCGCCGGCGGCCAGCGCCTGGTAGCGGCGGCGTATATGGGCATTGGACTCGACCGCCTGGACTGTGGCCAGGGCTCCGAGGCGGAGGCCGTTACGGGGACTGAAGGAAATGCGGCCCAGGCTTGCAATTCCCTTGAGGTTTACGACGGCGGCCGGCGATCCGGATGTTCGGCCCACGCGGGA
>JAPPJA010000136.1:0-3409 GCA_028874675.1 Chloroflexota bacterium | reverse complement strand
TACTTAATAAATGGCGCCCCCGGCTTCAAATTCCTTTTTGTTTTCCGCGGGCGGCCGGCCCCCAGACTCCCTGCCGCCAGCGGACGAGAAAGTCGGTGCTGCCTGCCACCACGCGGGAATCATCGCCGTGACGCTGGAGGAAGGTGATGGCGTGGCGGAGGTTTCTGGCCTCCAGAAAGTCGAACCTCAGCATAGTGCACTCCGGCCGGGATGGATGGGACTGACGTCATGCCTGGCCAGGGGAGGGTGGCCTGATGCGGCCAATTATAGGGTTGGGCGGAAAAAGGGGTCAACAACCTGGACGGGATGCCGGGGCAATTGCGCCTTAACTGACCGTCACTCTGAGTCCTTGGGCATAGCTCAGGGTGAACTCCGCCGGGGAGTTTAGAGGGTGTCGTCAAATCGGCTCATCACGCTTGAAACAGGAGGAAGCTTGACTACAGCCGGCGAGGTTCCCGCCTTCGCGGGAACGACGAAATGGGGCGCTGGGAAATTTCAATCTGCAATTTGACGACAGCCCTAGAATGCAGGACTACAGGCCTGCATTCTGACGCGAAACAGCGTTGAATATAGGGACTTGAGGCGCTACGGCAGGCTCAGAGCGACATGACTCTTGCCTCCCCAGTTTGTGCCGCCTATAGGCCGAAGCTATAACCCAATTGCCCTGTGGGACGCGGGGTTGCCGGGGCAGTATGTTGCCGCCTCTCCCTCGCAGGCCGAGGCGGGAGTCGGGACCTGACGCCAAAGCATGGCCAGAATAACAGCGAGAAGGAACATCAACAGCAACCAACGCCTCAATTGCCTGATCTGATCACTTCCGTCCTTCATAAGGCGTAAACCTCGCAATGCCCGGGAGTAATTTGCTGCCGCCACCCCTTGCGCGGGAACTGCGGGTGAGGTCATTGGGTATTAGACAGCGGGGAGCGCCACCCGTATGGCTGGCGATGGACTGAGCTGAACAGGGTCGAGCCTGAGTGGTGCGGCCTTCGGAACAAGGATCTCCCCAGCGCTGGCTCGCTGGCAGAGCGACTTACACCAGGCCTCGGGTGAAGTCATTAACAGTCATCGCCGGAAAATTCATAAATATCATTTTAGAAAACAGGAATGAATATAAAGTGAGGGAATGCGGGAATCGTGTGAAGAAGCAGTGAAGGTTTGGAGGTAACCGAGGAGCGGGCAAAGGGAAGAGACTGAGCCTTCCCTGCAGTCGCTACGCCTCCACTCCTACCGCCCCGGGTGTGGGTAAAACTAAGAGGTTAACTGTGGCTCTTGCCCACGCCAGGGGGTCGCGGCCCGGTCCAGCGGGTCAGTTCTCCCAGTTCCCGGCCGCCGCAGGCGGTCGCGTCAGGGCGCCGGTGAACTCCCTGGGCTGATGGCGGAAGCGGTAGCCTCCTGCAGTGGGCGTAGATTGTCCGGAGAATCCCCACCGTGAGCGACAGGAGCCGGAAAGGGGGATGGGGTGGACGCTTAGAGGCGATCAGAGTCAGCTGGCCAAACCCCGGCCTGCGCCAGTGGGCGCCTCCAGCCCAAACAGGCCGAAAAGCTCCCTGGCAGTAAGGACCGAGGAAAGGTCTATGGACACATCATCCACCAACTCGTCGAACAGATCCTGCTTTCGCTCCAGGATACGGTCAATCCGTTCCTCAATGGTATTGACGCAGGAATACTTGAACACATGCACCGGTACAGTCTGGCCAAAGCGGTGGCTGCGGTCCTCGGCCTGACGTTCCACCGCCGGATTCCACCAGCGGTCCAGGTGGAAAACATAGGAGGCCTCCTGGAGGTTCAGGCCCACGCCGCCGGCCCGCAGCGACACCACCAGCACCTTGTGCTCGTCATTCCGCCGGAAGCGGTCAATGATATCCCGACGCTCCTCAGGAGACTGGGCGCCGGTGAAGGTCAGGGGTCGAAAGTCGCGCAGCGCATCGGCCACCGCCTCCACGCCGAAGCCCGACGCCCAGTACTGGGAGAAAACCAGGGCCCGGTTTCCTTTTGCCGCCAGGGTCTCAATCCTGCCGCGAATCTCCTCGAACTTGGCGGACTCCCCGGTTTCGGGCTCGGCGTTGCAGATCTGCTTCAGGCGGGTTAGCAGTTCCAGTACATGCTGAACCCTGACCTCGCGGCCTAATTCCCTGAGGTGGACGATGCCTTCTTGTTCCGCCCGGTCATAGCTGCGACGCTGTGAAGCTCCCAACTCGACAGAAATTTTTGTCACCATCTTGGGAGGCAAATCTTCCAGAACTTCCTCTTTCCTCCTCCGCAACTGCAACTCTCGGTGCCGCTTCCTGAGAACAGGTCCGGCCGAGTACCTCCTGGGACTCTCCGCCT
This sequence comes from Chloroflexota bacterium, assembly GCA_028874675.1. Taxonomy (GTDB): domain Bacteria; phylum Chloroflexota; class Dehalococcoidia; order Lucifugimonadales; family UBA3495; genus Bin22. The sequence continues at coordinate 1,081 of JAPPJA010000136.1, read as the reverse complement.
CTCCGTGGTCAACGAACTCCATGATGGAGGCCAATTCCTCCTCGTCATTTTCGACAGGAGTACCCGTCAGCGCCCACGAGCGCCGGCGCTTGAGGCCTTTAACCGCGTCGCTGGTGGAATTGCGGTTCTTTATGCGCTGGGCCTCGTCGGAAACCACCACGTCCCAGGTCTTGCGGCCAACGGCGGAGGAGGGACTGCCGCCGAAGTCGGAGCGCAGGGTATCGTAGCTGACCAGGGTTACGTTCACCGGGGTATCCCACTGCCATTTCCGGTCCGCGGCCGGTCCGCGAACTATTATGGCCGTCAGATCGGGCGCCCATTTCAGGAGTTCGCGCCGCCACTGGTCCAGGACGCTGGCCGGGGCGACCACCAGGGCCGACTGGATTTCACCCCCCAGGAAGAGGACCCGAAGGGCCACGATTACCTGCAGGGTCTTGCCAAGGCCCATATCATCAGCCAGCAGGATGCGATCACTCTCCACAAGGACCCTGACTCCATCCTCCTGGAACGGCATTAAACCTGGGAGGCTGTCGCTATCCAGAGCCGCTGCCATCAGCAAGGGCAAGTGGGGAGACTTCAGCGCCCGACGCAGCCGGAATATAAGGCTCTCCGGAGAGGGCGCGCTTCTCCGGCGAGACTGCCCAGTGGTTGAAGAAGCTCCCGCCTGGGTAGCGGCGCCGACGGCAGAGGGGGCTGGGCCATCGAAGATGAAGGTCCTGACCGTTTCCACTGCCGTCATCGGAGCAACCGGAAGCCAGGCCACGGGTTCCGGCTGGATTTCGGGGGGTTGGTATAGGGGGAAGCCGGAGGAGTAGGGGGCAGGCGCTTCGCGAACCACCGCGCGGCTACCTTCCTGGTGGCGCCGGTTCCGGCCCAGGTTCAAGACCTTCAACTTGTGCAGCCAGGCGCGAAGCATCATCTGTGGGCGTAGGCCTCCTCCAGCCCTGAGACAGCCCGCTCAAAGGGTTCCAGAAGCCGGCCGCGGGACGTCAGCAACTTCAGCAGGGCGGCCAGCGAGGACTCTGGCTCCGTTCCCAGCCAGCAAACCGGCGGGTCCACTGCACCATCAACCATTCCAATC
>JAPPJA010000064.1 GCA_028874675.1 Chloroflexota bacterium | reverse complement strand
GCGCTGAAGTCCTCGATGGCGTCGCCCTTGCGGTCCACAAACAGGTGGGCGGTACCCCTCTCATACAGGACCCTGGCGTCCCCGGGATTCGTTTCGATGACCCTGGTGTAGTCTTCAATTGCCTCGTCGTACCGTCCCAGGGCCGCACGGGCCAAGCCCCTGGCGGTGAGGGTCCCCGGGTTGCCGGGGTCCAGGCCCAGGGACCTGTCGAAGGCCATAATCGCCTCTTCATCGCGGCCCAGACCGCCCAGGGCCACCCCCCTGTCGCGGAGAGCTTCCGCGTTGTCCGGGTCCAGGTCCAGGACCGCGTCAAAGTCCTCGACGGCCCGGTCGAACTGTCCGAGATTGAGCCTGAAGACTCCCCTGGAGTGGCGTGAGAGGTTGTTGAGCGGTTGGAGCGCGATGGCCGCGTCGAAGTCCTCAATGGCCCTCTCCAGCTCCCCGAGGGCGCGATAGGCGGCGCCCCGGTTGTGGTGAGCCTCAGGAAGACGGGGGTTGATGGCGATGGCCCGGCCCAGGTCCTCCACCGCCAGGAGGGGCTCGCCCATAGCGGCGTGGGTCAACCCCCGGTTGTACCAGGCGTCGGCGTCGTCCGGGGCCAGCAGGACGGCCAGGTCGAAGTCGCTCATGGCCCCCTCCAGATCGCCAAGCTCGGCCAGGCATGCCCCCCGGCTGTAGTGGGCCACCGCGTTGCCGGGTGCCAGGCGGATGGCGGCGCCGTAGTCCTCCACCGCCTGGCGGAGTTCCCCCATACCGGACCAGGCGCGGGCCCGGCCCTGGCGGGCGTTGGCGTTGGCCGGGTCCCGGGCGATGATCCTGCCGTAGTCCTCCGTCGCCAGGCGGTGCTCACCCAGCTCGTTGTACAGCAGTCCCCGGGTGTACAGGCGTTGGTTGTCGTGGGGGTTCGCCTCGATCTCCCCGGTCAGCCGCTCGACCATCCGGCGGATTCCCTCCATGCCCAGGGCGTCCATCATCCGCCGGAACTCGCGCCGCTCCTCCGGCGAATCTCCCGGCTCCAGTCCTTCATCTTCCCAAGTCATGGCACTCCTCCCTCACGTTCTGATGGCTCGCCGCCCGGCGTGAGGACGCCTCCCGGCCCCCTTACGGGACTGTCCCGAACCATGCTCTATGATGGTGGAGCCCTCCCCGGAATGCAACGCCGCCCTGTCAGCAATGTTCCGACCGGGGAGCCGCTTCCCGGTGGATTGGACACCTATGACCGGAGATTTGCCCTCCGGCCCCGGCCGTTCCGTTCACTCCCGGAACAAATGGCCCAGCCCGAAAGAGTCGGCCAGGGCCAGCAGCGCCGTCAGGTGCTTCCCCGTGGGGAGCACTCCCTTGTCCCGCCAGCGCCTCGGGGTCTCGGGATCGACGCCGAGGCGGCGGTATAGTTCCGCCCACGACAGGTCCGCCGCCTCCTTGAAGCGCACCAGCCGCCGGGAGAAGTCGTCCGGGTAGTCTTGGGTTGCTCTGCTGTGGTGAATGCGTTGTCTCGGCATTGAACCATGGTCCTCCCGTGGGACGATTGGAAGGCTCCCTTGCCTCCTGGCAACGTCTGGCAGTTCCGGGATATTGACGGGTGCAGGCTTTGGGGATTGGCTCTTTGTGGGAGCCACATCAGGTTGACCGGTTGGAATCAGCCGGAGACGATACCCAATGAGCAGACTATGCGAATGTCAGTGTTCACTCCATGGTGAGTTTCAACGGTTGCCGTGGAGGGCCGTAATTCGGCCAGCATTGCGGTAAGTGAGGAGACCAGTGGGTCACCCTCTATACCCTTGCGCATCAGGGTCTCAATCTTTTCGTTCACGCCAATAGGCAATTCGCTGTTGAACGCTACCCGTAGGGATTCCAAATGCCGGAGGCGCGTAGCATCGGCTTGGTCGTCAAGCCTTAGAAGGGCCAGTTGCTCGTTAATGTACCGGCTGACTCGCCCGTCCCATTGGCGAGGTTCTAATGTTACGGGCTGAGGAGCCATTGACGCGGCCAGGGCCGCCGCAGCGGCCCCCACTCGTTCGTTGGTATTATCCGGCAATGGCACCGCCAAAGTTCCTGGTGCGCACTCAACCTGACGAACTAGCTCAGCTTCCGTTAGCCTCTTCACTTGTCCCGCCGAGTTGACAGCATAGCCCTGCTTGACTTCCTCCCACGCGGTCAGGACGATGGTCGAACCGGGGTTGGGTTGCTCTATTCCCGTCATTGCCGCTCGCAAGCCATCGGGCATCAGCCACAACCTGGTCCACAAATCCGGCTGTTCCCGCCGGATTCGGTTAAGCAGCGCATTGGCCTGCTGGGCCACGGCGAGGTTGTCGCTGATGTCGTCCCGTTCCAAGGGCATCTCACCTTCGTATATGCCGTAAATGGAATCGGGGTTGACCTGTTCGCCGTTCTCGAGGATGGCGTTATCCAGACCGATCAGGTCGTGAAATGCCTGGACTCGATCTCTCACCCGTTCCCTGACCCCTATGGTGTTTTCCACGGTCGGGTCGGGCATCATGTTGTGTAGGTAGACCTCGGTATGTTCCGTGGTGATGCGGTCCACCCGTCCGTAGCGCTGAATGAGGGTGACGGGATTCCAATGGATGTCGTAGCTGAACACCCGGTTGCAGTCCTGTAGGTTCTGACCCTCCGCGATTACGTCGGTAGCGATCAAAATGCGGGTTTGTTCGGACTCAGGCATATCGGGCCGGTCATTGCTCTTAGGTGAGAACCGGGCAACCTTCTGCCCGGTGCGGCCGTCGCCACCTACCAGGAGGTCTATCTTGACCCCAGGGTTGTCGGATTGCAGTTCACTCAGCAAGTACCGGGCGGTTACCTTGGACTCGGTGAATATGAGGACTTTCTCGCCAGCCACGCCCGGGGATTTGAGGAAGCTCTTAATCTCGTAGAGTTTGGCGTCATCGCTGGGTTGAATGTCTTCCAACGCATCAAGCAATGCGGCCAAAATGCGGCGGTCCTGTTCCAGGTCATCAAGCCAACGCGGACAGTCGAAGTCCTCGGCTGGATAGGACCGGTCCCTGATGGTGAGGTATTCCTCTTCTTGGTCCAACTGGTCAGTGTCGAGCTCTTCATCGTTAGGCAGGTCTATGGTGAGCGCTTCTTCACTGTCGAGGGATCCATCGTCCTGGCTAACACCCCCGCTCAGTATCTGGTTGCGGAATTCCCGGTTGCTCCGAAGTAAGGTCTGGAGCGTGCTCTGGAATGCCGGAATGGATGATTCCAGCCGCTTCCACAGGTTTGTGGTCATGATGCCGGCCAGATTGCCCCGCTGGCTCTGCACTATGTTGGCGTACCGGGAAAGGGATTTTTTATCCTCGTGCAAGTATTCTCCTGGCTTGTAGCGGGAGGCCTGGTACTGTTTGAGTAACGAGGTGATTTTCTCGATGCCGCCGGCCTTGCGGTACGCATGATCCAGACTGTATTCCCGGTTGGATAACCTGGGTTGGGGAAACTGGACGGGACGGCCGTTTAGGGTGGAGTTCTGATAGTGCTCCTGAATGTCCTGTCGGCGCCGGCGGATGAGGACGTTTCGCAATATCTTGGCTATCTGCTGCGGCTCCGCGGTTGACGGGTCTCCAGGAAAATACTGCGACAGGTTCCCCCCGACTCCGGGCAATTCGTGGTGGTTGACATCCAAAAACAGCTCCAATTGCCGTAGTATGTCTCTGGGCGCCAGGTTTTGGGGCGTCGCGGACAACAGTATGACCCGGTGCCGCTTGGAGCCCTTGAGCAGGTTCAGAAGCACACGCCTGCGTTGGCTGTTGTTTCTGAAGCCATGGGCCTCGTCGATCAGGACGGGCCCAGCGTTGCGCAACATCTTCTGAAGGCTGCGGTCACTGGCCACAGCCGCTTCCGTGAGACGCCCCCGGCTCAGCACGTCGGCGTCGTTTAGTCCGAACAAGTCGCAGGTGCGGTCCCACATATCTCGCAGGCTGGCGGGACATATGATTAATGGGTCTCCGGCATCGCGCTCCTTCAGGGCGAGGCGCCGCAGTATCTCCGCCCCCACATAGGTCTTGCCCATACCTACTACATCGGCTATGTAGCAACCGCCATGCAGTTCCAGCATGGCCATACCGGCGGCAACCGCATCCTGCTGATAATCAGTCAGTTCTACTGGCGGAACCGTCATAGCCACAGTTTGGTCGCCCAACGTGGCCCCGTAAAGCTCGTAGAGGACTTTGAGGTAGATCAAATAGGGATCGGGTTGGGCAAGGGGCCAACTGCTGTTCAGTTGCTCGACCACCCGGTCTGCTACGGGTTCACTTTCGTTCCACAGTCGCTCGAACCATTGCTTGATCTCCTGAATATCACCACTATGGGACACGGGGTAGTTTAGCTCGGTATTGCCCATGAATCCGGCCGACGAGAAATTGGTGCTGCCGATGATGGCGGTACCTGGGTTAGCAGTTAGGCCCGTGTATCCGATATAAGCCTTGGCGTGCATCCGTCCTTTAAGATAGGCCCGTACGTCGACTCTGCCATTGGCGATTAGCCTGGCCAATGACTTAATGCCCGCTTCACTTCTTTCATCTTGAGGCTGGGCTGCCGCGTTGCGCCCCACATTGTCCAGGGTTTCATCTCTGGCAACGGCCTCCTCTCTGCGATTCTGACGGTGGAGGTAATCGCTGGCCGCTTCCCTGGGATTGTATCCGGCGACTATCTCCTGACGTGTGGGTGTGTCAGTGCGTCCAATCAGGATACGTACCCTGCCAGGACGGTTTGCCAGCAAGTCGGCTACCTGGGTGTAGCCAGACAGGTAGAAATAGCCCACTGCGATGTCGACGCTGTGGGGCCGGCCGTCGCCCTCACCTATGACGGAGCGCAGATAATCAGTAAACTGCGGCTCGCTGTGGGCGTGAAGGATGGTCATGACGGTCTAAATCGCTGCCCCTGTGTTAGGTATTGGAAATTTGGCATCCCATAGCCATTTGGTGCCCCATCCTCTGCCGCCCTGAACGGACCTAGAGAAAATGCCGCCCTGCATGATCTGCGAAAGCATCCGCCTCACGTATGTATCTCATAACCGTAGAAGGATTTGTGTGTCGAGTCACGGACATGATCCTGTCCAATCGTGCGTGATGAACTGCGGCACTGGTGACGAAACCCGCCCTCAATGAATGTCCTGCCACGTCTTTCGGATCAAGACCTATGAGCGCCGCATAATGCTTGACGATGCGAGGAACATCGCTGTGGTGCAACGGATTGCCGCGCAAGTAGCCCCCTCGCTTCATTGTCTGGAAAAGTGGACCACTGGTAATGCCTGAACTTTCCAGCCACAGCCGAAGGCGCTCTATCGGACGGATGCCATTTCCGTCCAATATCGGGATCCTCTGCCCCTTGCCCTGCTGGTCAGTCTTGGAATGGCGAATCGTAAGGATCATCCGGTCCTCGCGCGCCTCGCCGGAATCGAGAAACTCAAGGTCATCCACGTGCAGACCGCATAACTCAGAGCGTCGCAAGGCTCCCGCGAAACCGAGTGCAATGATTGCGGCGTCCCTCTTGCCGATCAGTGTATTGGGGCACGCTTGCATCATGGCCTCAATGTGATATTCGCGCAAAGCTTCCACTTTGCGGCTTGCGGACCCCTTGATACGAGCCAAACCCCTGAGTGTGGAACGGACTGCCGGGTGATTCGTGGGTGATGGTCTTCCTGCCTCAACGTATCTCTTGTTTAGGGCACTCTTGTAAAGGGTCACGGTGCCCATTGAGAGTATAATACCACTGAGTGGACTCGGGTGTGTGCCCAGGTGAACGAAGAACCCTGCAACCGTTTCGGGAGATGCGGACAGGGGGTCTGTGATGCATTCTGCGAGGCAATAGTCCTTGAACCTGTTCCAACCCTTCTGATATGCGGACCGGGTGTTGTCGGACAATTCCGAATACAGCGCTATTCTCGGGGGGTCCCAGTCTGTTATTCCTGAGGTTTCCATATCGTCCTCCATGTTTCGGCAGAAATCGTCTCGATAGGTTGCCCCGCTGGGTGTTTTGTGCGGGGAAACATCGAGACATGACTATGTTGGCCTTCTACCGGGTTGGAGAAAGACTTCAACCTTGATCGGACCCAAAATGACCTGCGCCATGCTTGTTTTCAGGCGTAGTATTGTGCGACCGCTGTGGTGGAGCGGAATACAGTTGTCGCTACTTTGACACTCCGCCAGGTGGACAAGCAGCCAAACGAATGATAGGTGATGGTGGGCCGGTATGACTTAGGACGCACCTATGCGATTAACTACGGAATAAAAACCGGCTACAACGAAGCCTTCATCATCGATAACCGGACTAAAGAAGCATTGGTCGCTGCGGACCCCAAGTCCGCCGAGATTCTCAAGCCCGTGGTACGTGGCCGCGACATCCGGCGTTACAAGGCAGAATGGCAAGATCTGTGGCTCATCGCAACTTTTCCCGCTCTGGGCGTTAGCATCGACGATTACCCGGCAGTGAAGAAGCATCTGCTCACTTTCGGCAAAGCGCGGCTAGAGCAGAGTGGCAAAAGGCTTTCAGACGGAACCAGGTCGCGCAAGAAAACCAGCAATGCCTGGTACGAAATGCAGGATACCTGCGCTTACCACGCAGATTTCTCGAAGGAGAAGCTGCTCTGGATGGATATGTCCCCTGAAGGCAGATTTGCTTACTCCGACCAGGAGTTGTTCTGCAACGATAAGGGGTTCATCATGACCGGCAACGCTCTGAAATACCTGTGCGCGGTTCTCAATAGTAGCCTAGTGACGTGGTTCATAGAAACCACGGCTTTAACCACCGGAATGGGAGTCCTTCAGTGGAAGAAATTCGCTGTTGAACGACTGCCGATCCCGAATGTCGCGGTCAAAAGGCAGAGGCTGTTGGTTGAACAGGTTGACCAGATCCTTTTGCTCAAATCGGATAATCTGGCCGCGAACACCAAGAAGGAAGAGGCTGAAATCAACAAGTTGGTATTCCGGCTTTACGGACTCACGGACGATGAGATTCGGGCGGTTTCATAAACATGAAACTTCCATTTTGCGAATTCTCATAACCGGACACCCCCCAAGTTGGCCCGCTGTGCTAAAACCGCTCTTCTACTGCGGCAATTTCTGAAGCCGTTAGTCCGTATAACTGGTACACTCTAGCATCGATCTCGGCTTCGATTTCCGATGTGCCCGTTCTTGGTCGCCCAGCCTTTGGCATCAACGCCCTGTCGACCAACTGGTTAAAGTGCTGCTGTCTAGTATTCAGTCAAACTTGGTTTTAAGGGTCTTAGAATTTTCCCTGGGAAG
>JAPPJA010000128.1 GCA_028874675.1 Chloroflexota bacterium | reverse complement strand
CACGGGGGGGTGCCTTTTATCAAGCCCTGCGCGGGGGCGGCCCCGGGCTGGTGCACGTCCATGGGGTTGCCGGAAATCCGCGCCAAAGAGAACACGATGATGCTCATGGCGAAGAGGGCCAGCACGGCGTGGAACAGGCGGACTACGATATAACGCTGCAAATCTTCCTCCCGGCGTTACCAGGACATAATCGTAGGAATCGCAGCCTCAGGGGCCGAAAGTGGAAGCGCGCCCCAACCGTGGCTCCAATCTGGATGAGGCGCACTCAAGCCTTGGGGTTGGAACAAATTACTGTCCCTGCCCCTATTGCGGTACTGTTTCTATGTACTCCAGGTGGGTGTAAAAGCCGCTGATAAACCCGGGGAATACGTAACTTTCGATGTAGGTGGGGTTAATGGCGATATCGGGTGCGACGTCGAACATGTGCAGCGCGCAGACGTTGTCGTAGCAGAAGTCGCCGATTTCCCGCATGATGTTGATCCGCTGGGACGCGTCCACGGTGACGTTGAGTTCTTCGATCTTCTGATCAATGAACGGGTCAGCGAAGGTGTGGACCGAGCCGCAGGTGCAGAACAGGGTTTCCAGGTGATAGACCGTGTAGCTGTAGCCTGCCGAACCGGCCAGGGTGTTGTGAATTTCCCGGGCTCGGCGCTGGGAGCGGATTTTGCTGGCTTCGATGTTGGCCAGGGTGGGCTTGAGCCCGATGGCCTCGAAGTCGAGGGCCAGAGCCTGACCGATGTCAATGATCTCGGGCAGGGCGGAGTTGGAATCCAGGGCAAGGGTGAACTCGAAGCCATCGGCGTAGCCGGCGGCGGCCAGGAGTTCCCGGGCGGCGTCGGGGTCATAGCCGTACATGGCGTCCCAGCGTTCGTTCCACTCGGGGTTGATCAGGCCGGGCCAGTTCTGGCCGTCCAGCTCGGTGAACTTGACGAAGGAGGGTATCTGGACCTTGGCACCCGGAAGAAGGGCCTCGACGATGGCTTCCCGGTTGACGGCCTTGGCCATGGCCTGCCGCACTTCCTTGATCAGCATGGGGTTGGTGGGGTCCAGGGTTTCGGGCTCGGTATGGTAGTTGCCGTAGAAGGTCCAGTGATGCTGGATGCCGGGGAACACACCGCTGACGAACTCGAACCCGCGAGAAGTAACCTCGTCACGGATGGCGCGTTCGATAACGGCCAGGTGGACCTGCTCGGTAAGGAGGGAGGCGAGCCTGGTCTGGCTTTCGGCGATGGCGCGGAACTCGAGTTGGTGGTACTCAGGGATCACACGCCAGTGCTCGTCCACGGCGTCGTAGAGTACATGGGAGCCTTCAACGCGCTCGACAAACTGGAGGGGTCCGGTGCCTACCATTTTATCGCCCATGCCCTCGTCGCCGACAGCGTCCCAGCGGGCCTTGCTTTCAATAGGCATATTGCGGCGCTTGCCGAGGTTGAACAGGGCTTCAGGAAGAACTATGCCCAGGTGAATGACAACCTCGTGGTCGTCGATGATTTCGACGACTTCCTCGGCGCGGGCGAGGGTGGTGGCTTCATCGTCGCCCCGGCTGGTCCCCATTATCTTGCGCCAGGTGCTGGCGCCGCTGGGGGCGGCGGTGGGCTGCACCAGGAGCCACATGGAGTGGCGGACGTCCTCGGCGGAGAAGTTGCCATAGCCGTCCTGCCATGGGATGTCTTCGCGAAGCTTGAAGGTCCAGTCCTTGCCGTTTTCGGCGATGGACCATTCGGTGGCCAGCTCGCCGGTGTAGCCGCCGGTGGCATTGTCCACGCCGACCAGGTATTCGTACACGGGCCACTTGTCTAGGAAGCCTCCGATATTGACCTTGTAGGTGTAGTTGGAGTCCCAGGAAATGCCGCCGACGGCCACGGCCACCTTGTCCAGGCGTTCGGAAGCGACCCTGGCTTCAACGACCTGGGCGGGAATGGGAGTGGGGATGACGACCCGTTCGACAACCCGTTCCGAGGGAATCTCCTTGATGATTTCCTTTTCGACGGTGACCTCGACAGGGACTTCCCGGACGACTTCTCTTTCGACTTCAACAGGCACTTCCTTGATTACCTGCTTTTCGACTTCCACTTCCCGAGGGACTTCCCTGATGACTTCGGTTTCGACAACCTCGGGGGCGGCGCTTCCGCAACCCACTACCAGGGCCAGCGAAAGGATGAGGACGAGACCAAGGACAAATCTGCTTTTGCCGAACAGCTTTGAGACCAAGAAGCACCTCCGGTGGCTTTGTCCGCTTCCGTTTGCCGGAGCGGGAGGCGGTGACCCGATATGGCCCGGGAGAGGGAGTCAGCGAACCCTTTTGCTGCCCCTGCCGCAGTTTCGCAGAGTATAGGTTTGAAGCTGGGTGGTGTCAAACCAGATAGGGGTCCGGCTGGAATGGGGCGATGTTGGTTCGAAATGCGTCAAGAACAGGGCCGATATCTACCAATAAGCGATACCGGCCCGTGTGTTTTGTTGGGTGAACGGAAGGGTGCCTACAGGTCTTCGGCTGGCGTTACCTGGAGGGTGATGTTGTAGCCGTCGGGGTAGGTGGTGGTGTGGCCCTTTCCGGTAAGGTCCTCGATGAGGCGGACGTCGCCGGGGTTGAAAGTCTGGGAGGTGCCGTCGCTGAGACCAATGATGGTGCGGCCGACAATTCCGACCTGCCAGCGGCGGCGTGGCGCGGGATGAAAGTCGGAGAAGTGGCCCGGCTCCCGCTGTGAAACGCTGAATTCCATTTTTGCGCCCTGGAGGTTGATGGACTTGATGGCATCTTCCGACAGTTCATCGATGTGGGTTTCACCGTCGTCGCCGGTGTACATTCTGTAAACGCCCATTGCTGTAACTCCTGCATGTTTGAGTGTGGGACGCCCCTTTACCCGGTCTGGATGCGCTCCGAGGGGGGCTGTGAGGGCAGTTTAGCATAAGGGGCGGAAGCCGTTCTGGCGACGAAACTACGCTTGGCGGGAGGGACGGTGACAGGCCGGGGCGACGGTGGCGGCCCCCCCGCAAGTTCTTACAGATACAATTTTCATCGTGGCATCGGGTCAGTTCTCAAAGTGGCGGCGGTAGAGGGAGTCCAGGGCTGCGAGGGCTTCGGCCGGGAGGGATGGCAAGTCGGAACAGGCGGCGGCCTCCTCCATTTCCACGGAGTTTTTGAAGCCGGGGACCACGGTGGCGATGTCCGGATTGTCCAGGCAGAAGCGGAGGGCAGCCTGAGAGAGGGTGGAATACTGGCCGGAAAGCAGGGGCCAGAGGTTCCGGGCGCGGCGGTGGTCGCGGGCAACCTCGGTGTCGGGGGCTGCCTCGCGGTCGAGCTGATCAACCAGAGCGCCGGCGGCGTGGGACCTGATTCCGATGACGCCGACATCGCCTTCCCGGGCGACGGGCAAGGACCGGCCCTGGTCCATGTCGTCGAATCCTGAGGGAGGAGCTGCGACGGCGGTGCGGTTGAGCAGGTTGTAGAGGACCTGGGCGGTGTCGAATACTCCGCTCTTCAGGACTGCCCTGACGGCATCAGGGTCGCCGTCCCAGGCGGTGATGCCAATGAAACGGACCTTGCCTTCCTTGACCATTTCCTTCATTGCATGGCCCAGGGAAAAGCAGTCCTGCTGGTCCAAAAGCAGCGCGTAGCGTGGGGGCGGACCAACGGCGGCCATGTACTGGCCCCGCCGCGCTCCGACCTGGTGGTGGACCTGGAGGACATCGACGTAATCGGTACCCAGGCGGGTGAGGCTCTGCTCGACTGAACTGCGGACGGCGGCGGCCATGCTGTCGCCGCTGGCACGGTCCTCTTCGGCCTGGAGCCTGACTTTGGTGGCGATGATCGCCTGTTCGCGCCGCCCGGCCAGACCCTTGCCGAGATTTTCCTCGGACTTTCCGCCGCCGTACATGGGGGAAGTGTCGAAGAAGTTTATGCCGAGGTCGAGGGCCAGCCGGACGGAGCGGATGCATTCCTCGTCGGTAGTGGGGCCCCAGACGTGGCCGATGCCGGCGCCGCCGAAACCTACTTCAGAAACATTGAGGCCGGTGCGGCCCAGGGTACGGTATTTCACGGTTCCTCCGGGGGTAAGAGTTGATGCCGCCGGTAGCTCCGGGCAAGCAGGGCAGCCAGGCAGGGTGCCCGAATACGGGCGGGAGGGCGCAATAGAAAGCGCCTGCCGGGCCGGCAAGCGCCGAGTCTGTCCTTTCCTTTCGCGGTGGGAACTACATGCCTGCGTCCGAGGCGGAAGCCCGCATGGCGTTGAGGTAGTCCAAGCTGGAAGTCTGCAACAGGGTACCCACGTTGCCGTGGAAGTACTGCACGCCCATGCCCAGGAACTTGGGGACCAGGTTGTCGGGGCAGCTTACGCCGGCGACGCGACCGGCATCGCGGATGATCTTAACGCCCTTTTCCATCTGGGCCTGGACCTCGGGGTGGGTGTTCTGGCCCGGGTAACCCATGGACTGGGAGAGGTCGCCGGAGCCGATGAAGAAGACGTCCACGCCGTCCACGGTGACCAGGTCTTCCAGGTTATCGATGGCTTCCACTTCCTCAAGCATGAGGCAGACGAGGGTGTTGGCGTTGGCATCCCTAACGTAGTCGGAGGTAGAGCCGGCAAAGCCGTACCCGGCGGGGCGGCCACGGCTGAAGATGCCTCGGTGGCCTTCGGGGTAGTACTTGACGGCGTCCACGGCGGCGCGGGCTTCGTCGGCCGTGTTGACGTGGGGGACCTGGACGCCCCACGCGCCACGGTCCAGGAAGGGGGCGATAATTTCGGGCTTATTGGCGACGGGACGAACGATGGGGGCGATGCCGCTGAGTTCGGCGGCGCGGACCATATCCTCGGAGTTATCGACGGTGATTGAGCCGTGCTCGTTGTCGATCAGGACCCAGTCGAAGCCCAGGGCGCCGAGCATTTCAACCACGGGAGCCGAGGGGAAGGTGATCATAACCCCGAAAACGGCCTTACCCGCGTCCAGTTTTTGCTTAAGAGTGTTCTCCCGCATGGGTGCTCCTTTCCCGCGCGGCCCGGCGGGATCCTGTGGCGTCTTCATCATTAAAGGTAATACGGCTGGGCTGGTCGGCCTGGGGCAGGCGGTACAGTCCCACCACGTAGCGCCTGACGACGGTACCGGCAAAAATGCCCGCGGTGGTGCAGATGCCGCTGGCCGTGGCGCCCGCCAGCGCGGCCAGTTGCTTGGTCTCCATGGCCTGGCCGTCCACGCTGTCCATCTGGATTATGGCGAAGAAGATGCCAAGAGTGACGCCGGCTACCATGGATACGATGGCGCCGATAATGAGGCCCCGGTACTTGGTCCACAGGCTCCGGTTGTGGTGCCAGAAGATGGACTCGGAGACAATTACCACGGCGGCTCCGGTCAAGAGGCCGATAACCCCCCAGCCCACGGCTTCGCCGGTCAGTACTGGCGGCATGTGCCTGGGATTAGGCTCGATGTAGAGCCAAAGGAGGCTGAGCCGGGCGGCGATGGGAACGGCAGCTATAGCCAAACCCAGGATAGCCAGGACAAAGAGGCCCGCCAATGCTTTGTTATCGCTCAATTCCATTCCTCGTTCAGCGGCTGGGCTGAACCTTGAACAACAGGTTTTTCTGTATGGGCATACCTCAATTAAGAATGATATTACGAATAGTAAACAAGGTCAATTATTTGCGGATTCGATGTTCGGTGAATTACCCGTTGAGAGAGCTGATTGAGGATAAGCAGGTGAGGCTTCTGTGGAGATTTGGTTGGGGTTTAAGGGGCTGACCGGTGGGGACATACGGTTCGGGCCAGGCCAGGGGATGAAGTGGGTCAAGCTTGGGTGGTTGAGGGCCTGGACGGGGCACACAGGGTAGTCCACCTGCTTCCCTGGTTCCGGCCCTTGTCGTGGCGACGGCTCCGGCGACCTGGCCAGTCCGGCTGCCTATGACGTTTGCTCCAAACAGTAACAGTTCAGGGTAGTCATTCACGGAGGCTGTTGCTCGACTTCCGGGCACAGGCCGGAACCCAGCAAGGCTGACCGTGAAAAAATGCATACAGATCAAGCGTAGCAAGGAGTCCTGGATACCGGCGAGGGCCGGTATAGCGGGGCTGGCTGGCAGGAAAATGCGTCCAATTCCGAAGTCTTGCACGAGACTGGCGGCTATTGACACACCTAGTTTGAGTGTATATATTGCTGGGGTTTGCAAAAAGGCCGTGGGTTACGGGAAGGCTTTGCATACTAAGGCAATTTTCGAATGTACCAATCCTAATTAGAAGGAGGTGCAAGGAGTAACTAAGGGATCACTGAGGATTAGTCGTCTGCCAGCAGATATAGCTGGAAACAGGACTATGGTTACCCTGAGAAATGTGGAGGATAGACAAAATGCCCAACCACTGGTTTAGGAACCCACGGGCGCTGGTAGTTGCTCCAATATTGGCGATAATGGCCTTGGCCGCCGTCGCTTGCGGCGCCGCAGCCACCGCCACCCCGGTGCCCACCGCAGCGCCGACCGAGGCACCCGCGGCCGAGGCCATGCCTGAGCCTACGGCGATGCCCGAGGCTATGGACAAGCCCGCCGATGAAATGATGGACAAGCCCGACACGATGGCTATGTCCGATGTAGTGCCCATACCTGACCACGTTGCCGACTTTTACGGCGATGTTGTTTATGGCGGGACGCTGCGCGTCAACTATGAAGACCCCCTCGAACACGCCAACGCGTGGGGAGCCGGTTCCGGCGTAACTGACCGCTACCGCATGCCCACTGGCGCATTGCTGGTTATGGAGAACCCCTACGACTCCGGCGCTCCTATTATTCCCGACCTGGCCGAGAGCTGGGAATTGTCCGAAGGACTGGACGGAATTACTTTTAATTTCCGTGAGGGTGTAACCTGGCACAACGGCGATGCATTCACCTGCGAAGATGCCCGGTTCTCCTTCGATACCATGAAGACCGGTAATGGCATTACCGCCAGTTATATGCAGAGCCGCCTGGCTAACGTTCAGGAAGGCGCTGCCGGTTTCAGCTGCCTGGATGACAATACCTTCCAGATTAACTTTACCGGCCCTAGCGGTGAGTCTGTCTTGCTGCTGCCCCTGTCCAACCGCCGAGCCCAGATCTTCAACAAGGCCTGGTTTGAGGCGGGTGGCGAAGAGGCCATGTTCCAGGATGTCTCCGTCGGCCTGGGTCCCTTCATGTGGAGGGCAGACCAGCAGGTCGGCATCGACACCCAGTACTTTGACAAGAACCCGAACTACTACTTCCCCGGTCTGCCCTACGTGGACGAACTGGTAATCAACGGTATTCTGGACGAGTCCACCCAGCAGGCTACCCAGCTGGCCCACCAGACCGACTGGCACT
>JAPPJA010000107.1 GCA_028874675.1 Chloroflexota bacterium | reverse complement strand
CGACATGGTGGCCGCCTTCTGCCGGTCCACCATCACCACCACTGTGGAGACACCGGCGGCTTCTATGGCCCGGGCGATCAGTCCACCGGACTGATGGCAGCGGGGTCAAGTGGTGCCGATGACCGCCCCGTCCACCCTTTCGTCCTTAAGGCGCTGGGCCACCTCCGGCGCCGTAACCTCGATCAACCCCGCCACGTCGTAGATGTAGCCCATGAAGCTGAAGGTGGGACTGTGGGCCTCGCCGACAATGCCCTCCTTTGCCAGTTCCTGCAGGCGGTGGATGGCGAAGACCGAGTCCACGTCCTCCGCGACACCGTTAGTGTCGTAGTGGGTGTGGGCGACTCGGAATTCTTCAAGGGGGGTATCCAGGTGGATTTCGCGGTAGCTCCAGTCGCCGTCCACATTGAAGGGCTCCTGGTCGCAGGTGTGGATGCCGCCGGTGGTCAGGACGGCAATACGGGCCTGGGACAAGGGCTTGGTGAACGGGGCCCAGGGAGTGGTGTCGAAGGCCATGGGCAGTTCCAGCCGGTCGGTAAGGATTTCCTCCCACCGGTTAAGGAAATGTTCCACCGGACGCCAGTCATCCTCTTCCCTGGCCAGGGCCGCCAGGTTGAACAGTTCGTTCATGAAGCGGGTGACGTCTTCGTCGGACTGGCGCACCAGGTACTTCAGGCGTGAGAAGGGAGTGGTTTCGGGATTTCTTACCAGGTCTCGCAGTTCAATAGGCATCGTTTAACTCCGGCGCTTTGAATGGGCAGGAACTCTCGCCAGCGCATCAGATGTCGCGTCCGCCGGCGGTCAGCAGGATCATCTCCACTATCTCATAGCTGGAAATGGAGCCCTGGAAGTCCCCCGTTTCCGGATCCACTACCGGCAAGACGGTCAGGGAACTGTCCAGCATCCGCTGCAGGGTGTCCTCCACCAGCTCGTTGGGTGAGGCGGTGGGGGTTCCCTGGCGAAGCACCTCCACCAGGGAGGTGTTGCCCCACTGGCTCCTCGGCAGGTAACGCAGGAAACTCAGGGAGACTACTCCCGCGAACCGCGAGCCGTCAACCACCACGTAGTCATGCTGTTCGGAAGTGGTCCAGTGTTCGACAAAATTCCGCACGGTAATGGACTGGTCCGGGTAGATGCGGGTATGGTCCAGGACGTCCTCAACGTGCACGTCGGCCAGAACGAAACGGTCCAGCAGATGAGGTATTTCGCTGTCGGCGACAGCCTCGGTGTGGCGTACCCGCCGGATGGCGAAGCTGATGCCCATGGGCGTCAGCAGGATGTAAACGAACATAATCACCACCAGCAGGGAGAAGAGGGCCTCGTCAATGATGTGCCCGTGCAGCATTACCAGCAGCAGGGCAATTTCCGCCACTCCCTTGGCCATCAGGCCGCTGGCCACGGCGAAGGGCGACTCCAGGCGGGTAATGTATGCGCTGATGAAGGCGCCGGCGAACTTGGCGGCCAGGGGCACGAAAATCAGAGCCGCTATCACCTCGGGGTGCAAATCAAGGAATTTAAGGTTCAGGTTCAGTCCGGCCGAGGCAAAGAAAAGGGGAACAAACAGGCCCTCGGCGGTGCTGCGCATTCCCGGCATGGAGTCGTGCCGCAGCTGGTAGGGCAGGGGCGACAGGGCCGCTCCGAACAGCAGCGCCCCCAGGGAACCGTGGAGCCCCACCTCCTCGGCTGCCACAATCACCAGGAAAAGACCGCCCAGGAGCAGTCCGTAGGACAGCTGGGGTACCTGCAGCACCCGGTGCAGCACCACCAGCAGCCGGGGAATAACCTTGTTGCAGACCAGCCAGGTGACCAGGGTGAAGGCGGCCAGTTCGCCCAGCAGCAGCAGGACGCTGGTTACCACATTGAAGCGGCCCTCAGACTCCAGGAAGGCGTGCTCACTGATGGCGAATCCGACAATGAACAGCACCAGCAGCTCTGCGATAACAACGCCGGTGAATATCTGGATGCCCACCGGCTCCTTCAGGCGCTCTTCGTCTATCAGCACCTTGGCCACGATTCCCAGGCTGGAAAGGGAGAGCACACCGGCCACGGCCATGGCGTCGGTGAAGGCCAGGCCCAGGCCCACGTCGAACAGGACGTCGGTGGTTACCAGCATGGATCCCACCATGGAGATGGCTACCGAGAGCACGGCGGCAACGAAAAGCCTGCCCTTGATGGCGGAAATGAAGCCGGAGATGTCCAGTTCGTCCAGCCCCACCAGGAAGAAGAAAATGAAGATGCCAATGTTCAGGAGGAGTTGTATGTCCCGGTTGGGTTCAACGAGGCCCGTGGCCGGCCCCAGGATCACTCCGGCCACGGCGTAGGCGAAGATGGAACTGATGCCGATCCGCTTGAAAAGCCCCTCCAGCAGCTTGGCCACCACCAGCAGCAGACCTATGGCTAACAGTGAATCAAAAATTTCCATACGGCAATATTTCCTTTTCTGGAGGACTATTGGAATGAGAGAGGGAAGGAACCGGGCGGTCAGGGGTACCCCAAAGATTTGGGTGAGGCCCTTTGAACTGAAACAAATTATGTTGTAGGGAAATTACATTGAGTGTCAAGGGTTGCTTGAAGTTCGTCAGCTGTCGGGCAGTCGGTCCTGCGCCCATACGGAAACCATATCCACTCCATCCGAAGGGGAGGCCAATCCATCCGTTGACGCTGCAAGCTGACCGGGCTATTATCGGAGGCAACGATAAGTATCCCCAAAAAGGAACAGGAAGGTGAAACATGGATTTTGGACTGTTTACCACCTGGAACGCCGTCTATGACGGCGGAAAAGTGCCATGGGACCCGGAATATCAGGGCGGCCAGCTTCGGGAAGCAGCGGCTTACAAGCAGAATTTCAAGGAGATAGACCACATCGAGGACGCCGGTTGGGACTACGTGTGGTTCGGTGGCAGCCATTTCTCCATCCAGGGCAGTATGGACCCCCAGCCCATAATGCTGTCAGCCATCGTTGCCAACCATACTAAGAACATCCGGATTGGCACCTCCATCCACCGTCCCACCCTCCGGCTTCCCGGCGAGACGGTATCGGAACGGGCGCTGCCCCACGAGAGGTACGCCTTCGACAACCTGCAGCCCGAGGACCCCTTCCAGGTGGCTGAGCAGGTGGCTATCGTGGACCAGATCAGCGAGGGACGGTTCATCTACGGGCCCGGGGCCCGCACCCGGGGCTCCGATGAACGGAGGGAGTACTTCTTCGAGTACCTGGAATTGTTGAAACAGTTGTGGAACGAGGACCGGTTTTCCGGTTTCGAGGGGAGGTACTTTAACTATCCCGCCTTCTACGAGAATTACATGAGCATTCCCAAGCCGGTACAGAAGCCCATGCCCATGCTGCTGCCCGTGGACAGCCAGGAGAGCTTTGTCCCTATGGGCGAGCAGGGCTACAAGATCGCCATCGGCGCCGGCAGTTCTCCCCACAACCTGCGGGGCTCGGCGGTCCTGCGCGAGGATGTCAAGGCCTACCGCAAAGCATACAAGGACGCCGGGCACGAGGGCGAGCCCACTACCGTGGTAAGGGTGCCCACCCTGGTGGCCGACACCCAGAAGAAGGCTGACGAGCGGGTGGAACACCTGATGAACCTGGCGCGCCTGTACTACGCCGGCCGCATTGCCATCGGCAGCACCGACGCCGGCAGCGCGGGCCCCGAGGCCACCGAGGAGGTCAACCTCTTCGGCACGCCGGAGGAGGTGGTAGAAAAAATCCACATGTTCCGCGAAGCCTTCACCACCGACGAGATAATGTTCGAGTGCAACTGGACTGCATCCGTCCCCCGCGAGGTGGTAATGGACACGCTCAAGTGCCTGAGCGAGGATGTTATTCCGCATTTTAAATAGGCCGCGGCGTTTGAGGTCTGAAGAGAAGGACGGGCCTGTGTCAGCAGGCCCGTTTCTTTAACCTAAAAAACTAGGGGTGGATGCCCTTTCCGGTCAAACTGTTAAATTGGCATCAAAAGGCCATCTCTGAAGATCCTATCCGGACCTTTACTGGCCATCTCCAGCAGATACTCGGCCAAGTCAATTCCTTTCACCTTGTTGATGTTACCATTGCTTATGTCCCAAGACTTGGCAGGTTCGATGCAGTTCTGGCAGCCCGTTGAGCAACGGCAACTACGGGCAATCTCGATTCCTTTCTCTAGCACAACATCCCATTTGCTAAATAATTTCTTAGCTACGCCGATGCCGCCGGGGTAGTTTTCATAGCAGTAGGCGGAGGGATCACTACTGGGACGGGAGAAAGTGCTGGTGTCAAATCGGTCAGATGGAACCACAAACATGGTCCCTACCCGTAGCATATGCTCCACGGCACCAATGCCATCAAAGGTCTCTTCGCTGGGAGCGATTTCGAGCCAGAAGGAATGCAAGTTATTCAGGTAGAGAGCCTCATTTTCTCCCCCTGTTCGAAGTGTTTCATCAGAACGTTCGTCCACTAGCTTGTAGCCAGTAAAGTTTATGTGGATGTTGAGTGACCCGGCATAAACTCTTAAGTCGCCGTATCCCATTCCGTTGAAGATTTCCGATATGGAGGGAACCGTGTAAAACCCTGGCTCGGTTTTGAGATGAGGCTCACATTCCTCAAGTATTACAGCCCGCTCCTCGTGGGACCTAACGTGATACTTCTGCCCGAAAAACGGAAAGACAGCGCCGATGTAGGCTTCCTTAAACCTTCGCATCGCCGAGACTTGTCCAAGTTCCTCGTTTCCTCTCTTGAGAGAAAACGATTGCCCGATACCTCCTCTAAGGTTCAAAAGGGGCTGCGGCTTGTATCCTTTGGGAACCTCTCCAAGGTTCTTTCCGGCGGCCGAATGGAACGGGCTACCAAGTATGGCTTCTTCAGAGGGTGTAATCAGGCCTCCCGTTTCTTCCATCAAAGAGGGAATATGTCTGCCGATTAGCTCTTCGTTGCTTGGGTCAACTACCAGTTCATCAAAAGGTTTGTTCAAGAAAGCGTTCAAGTTGCTCACAAAAAACTGGTCAATGGGGTCGTTCATAGCATAGAAAAGCACAAAGGCATCCTTATCCCATCCCCTACCGGCGCGCCCCATTTGCTGCCATGCAGACATTATGCTTGGAGGAAAACCCGCTAATATTACGCCGTCCAGTCCACCTACATCCAGCCCGATTTCTAGTGCATTGGTAGTGAATACAACCCGAATCTCGCCAGCCTTGATTCTTTCCTGAATATTCTGACGGTGGTCAGGTTTCAGGTCGGCGTGATATGCAGAAATCTTTTCTGAGTCAAGGCCGCGCTCCTCAGCTCTGCGACGCGTATGGCTGAACGCCGCTTCTAGGAATCGTTTAGTGGGGCAAAATACCAATACCTGTAAACCTTCAGCCAAAGCGGTTAGAGCAGCATTTTCGACACGCAACCTTAGGATATCCCAGTACTGGAAGTCCGGTATGTCAGGGCTCACGAAAATGAAATTTCGCTTTGGTCGCAGCACATTCCTAGCTGAGACTAATTCCACATCCCGCCCCGTAAGGGACCTTGCGTGTTCCTGAGGATTAGCACAGGTTGCCGTAGAAAGAAATACTTGCGGACACGCTCCGATCCGGTTCAAATAAAGAAAGAAGCGCCTCATAAGTAATGCCATGTTGCCGCCGAAGAAACCACGGTATTCGTGCATTTCGTCAATGACAACAAACCGCAAGTTACGTAGAAAATTTGCACCTTCAGAATGCCTCTCCCAAGACTCTCTGCTACCCAAAAATGACATGTTCAGGTATTCGGGATTGGTAAGAAGAATGGGGGGTGGGTTTTGACGAAACAGTGCCTTATGTTCATGTTCGGTATCACCGTCATAAGGCCAGGAGTCAATGCCGATGGGTTGACAAATCCGCCTAATCTGCTCCCTCTGATCGAAAGCCAACGCCTTCATCGGGTAAATCATCATCGCATGGGAGCCAGGATTCTGCCTTAACAGGTGGAGCATTGGAGCAGTAAATGCCAAAGTCTTCCCGCTAGCAGTTGGCGACTCCATCACTACATCAGCCCCGCTAAGGGCCATCTCTATAGCCTGAGCTTGATGCATGTAAGGTTTATCTATGCCGGAGTGTACCAGAGCATTGCGAACTTTTGAGTCCAATCCAGTTGGCCATTCAGCTGAGTAATGGGGCTGTATGCGATCGACTTCACCGAGCCTTGTTTCATCTTCATCCCTTAAAGCGTCAAAGTACTTCAACCTTGACAAGAACTGACCAATATCCAGTTCGCTCATTAACTCTCCCACTAAGGCTTTGATTGACAGAGAGAGTATCTCTCGTGACCTTGGAAAGCAAGTTGCTCATTTCTTAAGCGAAGGGAAACACTTCGATTCGCCTTCCCCCCGGGCAAGTATCTTTTGAAGCGTAGCCTGCCTCGCATGCTATAATCCCACCAACCCCCCACGTCACCCCTGCAGGAGGAATCCCTAATGCAATTCGGGCTTTTGTTTGAGTGCCAGCGGCCCTACGAGGGCACTGAAATTGACTGGAACTCGCTGTACAAGGAGACCCTGGCCCAGTGCGAGTTGGCCGACCAGGTGGGGTTCGACAACCTGTGGTTCGTCGAGCACCACTTCCTGACCGGCTTTTCCGGTTCGCCCAGCCAGGACGCCATGTTCGGGGCGCTGAGCCGCATCACCAAGAACATCCGCATCGGCTACGGCGTCTGCATCCTCCCCTATCACCATCCGGTCCGTGTCGCCGAACGGGTGGCCCTGGTGGACCAGCTTACCGACGGCCGAGTGGAATTCGGCACCGGCCGCTCCAACGCCTACGAGCAGATGGGCCTGGGCGTGGACCCCCGCAACACCCGCTCCCTGTGGGAAGAGTCCATTGCCATGCTGCCGCAAATCTGGCAGTCTGACGAGTTTGAGTGGGAGGGCGAGCACTGGCAGGTGCCCAGGCGGCGGGTGCTGCCCAAGCCCGTGCAGCAGCCCCACCCGCGCATGTACCTGGCCTGCACCCAGCAGGACAGCTTCCGGCTGGCGGCGGAAAAGGGCCTGGGCGTCCTGTCCTCCGCCTCTTACGCCACCTCGGTGCTGGCCGAGCAGGTCAAGATTTACCGGGATGCGCTGAAGAACGTGAACCCGGTGGGCGCCTTCGCCACCGAGTTCTGGGGAAACAATGTCCACGCCTACTGCGGCAAGGACAATGATGAGGCGCGGGAACTGGCCGCCCTGTCCATGAAGACCTTCTTCGGGCCCGACAAGCCCTACATTGCCGGCCGCATTGGCGCCTACGAGGAACTGCTGGAGGCCTGGGGGGGCGTCCCCGACCACCTGCAGGCCGACTTCGGCCGCTGGCTGCGCCAGTCCGACGAGGCCCACCGGCAGCAGGCCGAGGAGTCGGGCATTTCCCTGGACGCCGGCCCTGGCGCCGCCCGGGCCGCCATTGCCCAGCTGGACGCCAACACCCTGGC
>JAPPJA010000303.1 GCA_028874675.1 Chloroflexota bacterium | reverse complement strand
CATAGCCCGTCAACAGGCAGCCTGACCCTCGTTAGCCAGTGGCCGGGTCAGCATGTCCTTAATCCTCTCCGTTATATCAGCCTGGTCGTAGTTGCGCATCAGGTTAATGCGGTTGCGGTTGGGGTCGCCGCCGTGCCAGTACTCGTAGATTTCCTGGCGCATACCAAAGGAGGAGACTGCCAGGTCGTGGGCCAGGCGGAAAAGGCGGGACTTGTACTCCACGTCCACCCCCTTGCCGCGCATGTACCTGTCCAGGTAGGGCCGCAGGTCGGGACTGGCCAGGTCCCCCTCGCTGGGCTGCATGATGATGCCCGAACCGCAGATTTCCCGCAACAGTTCCACCATCCGCGACGACATCTGGGAAAAGTAGATGTTCATGGCGTTCATGTCGCCCAGGGACATGAGGCCGTCCCCGTCTTCGTTATCAACGAGGAAAGCGTTGTGCTCGATGCCGTCCATGGCGTGGCGCCACATTTCGGTGTAGGTGGCCATCTCGCCCAGCTTGGCGGAAACCTCCCGGTACTCGATCACTCCGATGGCCTCGGCGATGAGGGTGGCGACGGCCGTTATCAGCTGCATTCGGTGATGAATGCGCACCAGGTTGGGCCAGCCCTGGAAGTTGGTGCGTCGGGTCAGGTGGGCCACCAGGGGCGAAGAGTCGTACAGCATGAATATGCGGTCCCAGGGCACCAGTACCTCTTCGAAAAAGAGCATCGCGTCCTGCTCATCGTAGTTCAGGCCCAGGGGATGGCCAAACCCGCCATAGCCGTGAGAAACCGGCTCGCGACAGAGAATCTTCATGCCTGGCGAATCGGTGGGAATGGAAAAAGCCAGAACGCACTTGGGGTCGGAACGCCGCAGGAAAGTGGCGGAAAGGGACACATAACACTCGTTGCTGATGGGCGCGGCGGTGGCAAGCTGTTTGCCGCCGGTGATTATCACGCCCTCGCTGGTCTCCTCCACCACGTGGAGGGCCAGTTCTTCTTCGATGATGTTGCGCTGCTCGTTTTGAGGCTGCTGGCTTCGGTCCACCTGCGGGTCGCCCAGCGCATGGGTCAGGAACAGGTCGTTCTCCTGGCAATAGCGGTGGTAATTGGCAATGTTCTCGCCGAAGTCGCACTTGGAGTGCTTAACAGACCCCAGCGAGTCCCGGATGGCGTAGAGGGCCGTGATGTGGGGCGCCAGGATGTCGGGACTGCGGCCCAGCTGGCCCCAGCTTTGCTCGTTCCAGATTTCGCTGTTGCGCCGCTTGAGCTTCAGGTCCTCGGCCGAGCGGGGCAGCAGCCACGAGTAGCTGCAGCGGTTGCCCGTTTCCGGGGAAACAAAGGTCATCTGGTCCTGGTATTCTTCGGTGCGCTGGAGGTCGTAAATTCGCGCCAGTTCCTTGACCATACCCCGGAAAGCAGGGTGGTCGGGCACGCTGGACACCCGCTCACCGTCCAGCCAGACTTCCCGGTTGTCGCGGAGACTCTCCATGTAGCGGGCTCCGGTCATTGCCCCGGCGGCGGTAGATACGTCCAGTACCATGGCTAACCTCCCACGGTGCCTTGCTGCCGCTCAAGAATGCCGAAACAGCTGGGCAGCAGTCTATCAGGTCGGACTATGGGGCCCCGCGGGGCCCAGGTGATGAATTTAGCGGGACAGAGTTGTCCGGCTTAAGCAATTCCTAATGCCGCACGTAATGCCATAGGGGCGGGTTTGAAACCCCCCCCCGCCTGCTGGTTAACTGCCCTGGAAAACAGACTAGTCGGCGCTGCCCACCGGAAGCTTGGCGCCCTGGAAGGGGCCCTCCGTGGCCTCGAAACTCTGCGCGAAGGACATTATGTCATCATCGGTCTGGGCTTCCAGGTCTATGGGGCGGCTGAAGCCCTGCTTTACCACGTAACCGGTCTTGTAATAGACCTCTCCCACGTTGCCCTCGGGGTCTTCAAAGTAAATGCTGTTGGAAATGCCGTGGGTGACGGTACGCAGGATGGTCGTCCCCTCTGCCTTGAAACGGCGGTCCAGTTCCCGCAGGGCTTCCATGCTGGGTACGATGAAGGATACCTGCCCCACGTTCTGGGTGCGGGGCCGATTCTCGTTGGCCTGACCCAGGTTCAACTCGTGGTGTTCGTTCTCGGGGTCCGCGCTGAGGAAGCAGCTGCCCCGGTCCGGGTCCTCGTCAGTCACGGTCAGCCCAAGAACCCGAGTGTAGAAGTCCCGCATTGTCAGGAAGTCATCGCAAATTATTCCCACGTGGCCCAGGTTGGAAATGAGAGCCATGTCCGTACCTCCGAATGTAGCTTTGGCGTAATGGTAGCATTGGGGTTGCAGGCACGCAAGCCGGAGACTAATTGTCCGCCGCCACGCTGTTTATGCCTGCATCGGTTTCGTCGGCGCCGACGTTGGCCGACACCCGGGGCGATGCGTCGAGGGTGTCAAGGGCGGGCAGTTCGGCGTCATTCCCTACTACCAGGTCCGCAAATCGTCGGCCCTGGGGGGCGAGACGCTGGTCAAAGGAACCCACTGACTGGTTGTAGGCTCCCACTGCGGACTCCAGACCCTTGCCTACCCGGGCATAGTAGTTCATGAAGGTGATCAGGCGCTTGTACATCTCCTCTCCCACCTCCTTGATACGGGCCGCGTCCTCGGCCAGTCGGAACTGCTGCCAGCCACTGGCCACCGCCCAGAGCAGGGATATAAGGGAAGCGGGAGTTGCGATAGCCACCCTCTTGGCCATGGCGTATTCGATAAGTCCTGGATTGGCGCTAAGGGCCGCCGCCAGAAACTGGTCCCCCGGCACGAACATAACCACGAAATCCAGCGAGCCGTCCACCGAGGCGCCATATTTCTTGCCCCCAAGATCGTCCACCTGGCGGCGCAGGGCCTGGGCATGGCGGGTCCAGGCTTCGTCGGCAGCGGCTGTATCTTCCATCCGCTGGGCTTCCATATAGGCCAGGGTGGAAGCCTTGGCGTCAACCACTATGGCCCTCCGCTCGGGAAGCCTTACCACCAGGTCCGGGCGTCCCTGGGAAGACCCGAGGGATTCCTGCTCCGAGAAATCGCAGTAATCGCTCATTCCGGCCAGGTCAACCACCCGCCGCAACTGGACCTCACCCCACTGGCCTGCCTGCCGGTTATCGGTCAATGCGGAGGAAAGCTTGCCGGTTTCCGCGGCCAGGGACTGGCTCTGCCGCACCAGTGACTCGATCTGGGGGTTCAGCTTGCCGTAGTTTTCCGCCAACGGTTTTACCAGTTCCTGGAACTGCTGGTGTCGCTGCTGAAACTCCCGGCTGGCCGACTCCAGGGTCTTCCCAAGATTCTCATTGGCCAGCTTCAGGAACTGGTCGTTGTTTCCCCGGAGGGCCTCCGCAGCGGTCAGCCGGGCCGTCTCGCTGAACTGGGTCCTGGCCGATTCCAGCAGTTGCTGGGTGGTAGCCGCCTGTTCCAGTTGCCCCTGCAGACGGGCGATTTCCGCCTGGCGGTCCGCAGACTCCTTGCTGGCCTTGCCTGCGCGCCAGGCCCATCCCGCCAGAACTCCGACTGCCATGCCCAGGATGATGCCGCCAAACAACACTGCCAGTTCCATTTGTCACGCTCCGAAATCTGCCGCTAATCCTGGTTCAACAGTTCTTCGCAGATGTGCTTCAACGTTTCCAGGGGTCCATTCACGGTGGCCAGGCCTGCCGCGATAACCCCTTTTGTCCCTTCCAGCGCCTCTCGCCAGCCGGCACCGGCGCCGTTGTGGGGACCATCGCCCTCTCCTGGCGGCAACGAGTATATCCGGGGACGGGAACCCTCTCCCGAAAACAGGACCAGCAGGGGACTGGTCTCCGCTTCCACCCCAAGCTCTTGCCTCAGCGCAATGGCAGTCTCCGAAACCCCGTGCTGCCCGAAAATCACCAGGTGGGCGAACCCCAGGTTGCTCTCCTCGAAGCTGGCGCGAAAGGCGCGAAAAACGTCGTGGGCGGCTCTGTCCTCCCCGCCAACCAGGAAAATGGCAAACACCGGTGGGGCCGCCGCCGGAGTGTCTGCCAGGTCCCTTTGCCACCGGCGCAGTTTGTCCAGATCGTGGGTATCGGCTCGACTCGTCATCCTGTTCCCCTAATCCAGGCGTGGGCACAGCTGTCGCTTGGCGCCCAGGTTGCCTTCGCCCAATTTACCGTAAGACCGGCGGTTGCGTCTCCGCCACGTTACATCCAGTAGGCTGAACCCAGCATCCAGATTCCCCAGGCCACCAGGCCCACTCCGGCCAGGCGGCCCACCCAGACCCCGGCGGGTCCAACCTTCTCCACCAGCACAAGTGCCGCCAAAGCAGCGATCCACAGCAGATTCATTACCCCCAGCAGGAACAACAGTCCCATCAGGGCCCAGCAGCACCCCAGGCAATACGCGCCGTGTTGGAGACCCATCAGCAGTGCCCCCTGATGTCCTTCCCGCCAGTCGTTGGTTATAAAGCTCATGGGAGTGCGACACCGACGAAGACAGGCGTTCTTCAGGGGACTCAACTGAAAAGCTCCGGCCGATATCAGGAGAATGCCGCCCAGGACCGGACTCGCGCTGGCCATCATGGGGGAAAGCAGCGAAGCGGAGTGTAGCCCCCACTGGGCCAGGGTGGCCGCTGCGGAATAGCCTGCCCAAATCACCAGGTACCCGGCCAGAAAGATGCCTGCAGGTACGAATGGACTCCCTGCCTGGCGGCGTCTCCGATTGATATTGGCAAAAGCCAGGATCATGGGAGTTGCGGAAGGGACCATCATCCCCACCATCATCACCGCCCACATGACGAACATCAGCAGGAAATCAACGGGCCCCCAGGCGTTCATCATTGCGGCGCCAGCCATGTCCATACTGCCCATGCTGGCCGAATCGCCCATGCCACCCATTCCCTGAGCCAGATAGAACAGATAGGACCAGGCCAGCAGTGAAATGATGACCAGGCCAGCCCCGACAATAAGCTTGTCCTTTCTCAGGGCAGATTCAAGCAGTGTGGATTCGTAAGATGGAGCCTGCATGGCCGTATTCTTGCACAGAGGCAGGAGATTGGCTACTTTGAAGACAGGCAGTAACCCTGAACGATGCCGGTGGATCAGGGCTTTGCCAGCGTTTCTGCCTGGCCGCGCCACCCCCTGGCCTCCTGGAAGCGGCTCCTGTTATAACCAGCGCCAATATTCCTATTGACCCAGTATTTACTGGTGGGATAATATGTGGCGGTTGAAATGAGCTCCACTCCATCCAACCCCGACACATCGTCCCCGGAGGCAACCGGGACCACCCAGCGGCGGCAGGGCCGCTTTTTTTATGGCTGGTACGTGGTGGCTGTTGCCTGCCTCCAGGGCATGTTCGGCAATGGTGCCATCTCCACCGGCTTCCCCCGGTTCTTTGAACCCATCCGCGCCGACCTGGGCATTTCCTATGCCGCCATGTCCCTGGTATTCAGCCTGGCGCGGGCAGAGGGAGGCCTGGGCGCGCCCCTGGTGGGCTGGCTGGTGGACAAGTTCGGCTCCAGGCCCATGATACTCTTCGGCGGCCTGACGGCGGGCATCGGACTGATGCTGCTCGCCTTCGCGCGAGAATACTGGCAGCTGGTTTTCCTGTTCGTGGGAGTGGTGTCGGTGGGGAAGACGGCCGGTCTGGGCCAGACCCTGATGGCCACCGTAAACCAGTGGTTCATTCGACGCAAGGCGGTCGCCCTGTCCACCCTGATGACCGCCTTTGCCGGTGGGGGCGCTATTGTGGTGCCCCTGCTTCACCTGGGGGTTGTGACCATGGGCTGGCGACCCACGGTCTTCATAATCGGCCTCTTCATCGCCATCCTAACGCTGCCGGTGGCCTATGTGATCCGCAGCCGTCCCGAAGACATGGGACTGCGGCCCGACGGCGACCCTCCTGCGGGCTCCGCTCCCGCCGCCCGTCCTGCCCGGGGTGGCGGTCACCACCAGCCGGCGGCCCGGAGCGGCGGAGAAGAGCAGAATTTCACGGTGCGGCAGGCGCTGAGGACCCAGGCCTTCTGGTTCATCCTGATAGGCGTCATCACCCGGGTTTCCGCCACCAACTCCATCATAATTCACCTGTTCCCGCTGCTGGTGTGGCGGGGAGTGAGCGAGGACATCGCCACCCTGTCGGCTTCGGTAATGTTCTTCATGGCCATTCCCCTGCGGTTCCTGCTGGGCGTTGCGGGCGGGCGGCTCTCTCCCCGGAAACTGCTCTTCTACGGCATGAATATCGGGGCCATTGGCCTGGTGGGCCTGTGGCAGCTGCCCCAGTGGCCGGCCCTAATTGTGTTCATCATCGGGATGGCCATCGTGGAGGGGATTACTTCCGTCAACTGGATAATGGTGGGCGATTACTTTGGCCGCAACCGGTTTGCCAGCCTGATGGGGGCAATGAGCATCTTCCACAACATCGGCATGTTCATAGCGCCCATCTACGCGGGCTGGATCAGGGACAGCACGGGCAGTTATGAAATCGTGCTGATGACCTTCGCACCGACTTTTGTAATCAGCGCGTTCATGTTTGCCCTGGCCCGCAGGCCTGCCTTGCCCCAGTCCACGCCACAGCCTGCCGAAGAACCCGCGGAGGAAACCCGGGGATAAGCGGGCACAGTGGCTGCACGAGGTTTTCGCAAGGGGCCAGGCATGTGGCGCTTCTAGGGGCCGATTCCGGCCGGGCGAACCGGGCCCGGTTGGTTGCCTTCAGCAACGCAACCTGGTTCCCGCGCCTAGTGGTCCAACTGCATTGAAGTGATGGATGGCACTTGTCTATCGCCATTCCTGTGGGAAACTCATCCTACAAGTCGCTCCGAGGTTCCCGCCTGCGCGGGAACGACGGTTTAGCCCCAACCCATCAATACAATCTGGTTGAACTACTAGCCCGATTCAAACTCGGCGATAACGGGGTTGGTCAGGAGCCCGACTCCCGGTATGTCAACTTCCACCACGTCCCCGGGCGTAATGGCGCGGGTAACGCCCGTGGCCCCCGAGAAGACCAGGTCTCCGGGCCGCAGGGTGACGTGCTGGCTGATGTAGCTGACTATTTCCGCGAAGGAAAACAGCATATCCGACGTATTGCAGCGCTGCACCTCTTCCCCGTTGATGCGCACCAGCAAATCCAGCGACTGCGGGTCCACCTCGGTTTCAATCCAGGGGCCCACCGGCGCGAAGGTGTCAGCGCCCTTGGCCCTCCAGAATGTCCAGTCGTCCTTCTGCCAGGTCCGCTCGCTGACGTCATTTCCGCAGGAGTAGCCGAGAATATATTGCGAGGCCTTTTCCGGTGAAACCCGGCGGCATACCTTGCCGATAACTGCCACCGCCTCGCCCTCGTAGTGGACTTCGCCGGCGGCGTCCTTGGGGATGATGATTGGGTCGTTTACCCCGGTCAGGGCGTTTCGTCCCTTGCGCCAGGGCTGGGGACGCTCGGGAACCGGCATGGCTCCCTGGCCAAACACCGAACCGGCGTATTCCAGGTGGTCCACGAAGTTGAGGCCCGGCCCCCACAACTCGGCGGGATC
>JAPPJA010000093.1 GCA_028874675.1 Chloroflexota bacterium | reverse complement strand
CAGGGTGGACTAATGGTCGTGGCGATTACTGGCCTAATGCCCGTGGCGATTAACAAACAGGGCATCAGGCTGCAACGCATCCTCACCGACCGGGGCACGGAGTACTGCGGCAAGCCCGAGAACCACGCCTACCAGCTCTACTTGGCGGTGGAGGACATAGACCACTCCAGGACCAAGGCCAACCACCCCCAGACCAACGGCATCTGCGAACGGTTCCACAAGACCCTGCAGGACGAGTGCTACAGCCTGATCTTCCGCAAGAAGCTCTACTACAGCTTGGAGGAGTTGCAGGTGGACCTGGACGCCTGGCTGGAGAAGTACAATAAAGAGAGGCCCCATTCCGGGCGTTACTGCTACTGCAAGACCTCCTGGGAGAAATTTCAACAAAGCCGACACTTGGCCCTGGAAAACGACTTAAGCCGGGGAGGCGACCGATCGGACGACACTATCCTACAGCTCTCCGCTGTAAGATAATTCCCGTGTGTCAGATGTGGTCTTGACTTTTACACTTAAGCAGAACATTGCTACTTGGCCCTTGAGATCAAGCAGAGTCCTCCATCGAGGTGAAGTTGCTCGGCGCTCACCCGGATCTTGTTCTTGCCCAACCCGTCGGTTGCATACCTAACCTCCCTTATATTTCGAATAGTTCTTCAGCGAGTCGCGCAACAGCTGCGGAGTCAATGCCACCGTCGTCTGAATCCTCGGTCGTAACCAGTGTTCCTCTAGACCCGCTTCCTTCCGCCATTGGTAAGATCCCCTTTGCCTTATACCATTTCGCCTTCTCAAGCCATTTTTGCCGGTAACCTGAGTCGGATAACATTCCCAGATGCTCCCAGTAGTAGGTTTCGCCCGTGTTGTCGTCCTCAATAGTGAAGTCAGGGTACTTGGTGACGCCGTCAATCTCAAGGGGCTCTTCGTATCGGTAGTCGATGCCTTTAGCATGTAGCAGATTTGCGATGATTACCTCCGATTTCGACCGCACCGCCTCTCCCCTAGCGGTCCGATGAATCAGGTGCTCTTCAAGGAACTTCTCACCTATCTGAACGGGGGTAGGTGGACTGAAAAGGTTTGTGAGCCTGCTGGCCGTATCCGAGTACAAGTCGGAGCTGAGGCGCTGCAGGTCTGTGGGCGACCCTTCCATAAGAATTATGAGCTTCTCTTTCTGCCTGGTCAGAGCAGTATAGATAAGCTCCCGGCTGAGCATGTTGTTGGTCTTGGGCAAAACCAACAGCACGATGTCAAACTCGCTGCCCTGAGCCTTGTGGACTGTCAGCGCGTATGCCAGTTCCAGGTTGGCCTGGTTTTCCTCGTCGAAATCCCTCGGATAGAACTTGACCGAATAGCCTGGCTGAGTCGAGAATTCAACCTCTAGCTGCCGAGGGGGGTAGTTGAAGTTCCTGGTTCGCATCTGTCCGACTACCATCCCAATTTCGCCGTTCGCGAGATAGCCCTCTTCTTGAGGCCATCTTCTTGCCTTTGGCAGTCGGGTATTCCTGTTATTGATTACCTTGTCCCCGTAGACTATCAGTTGGTCACCTTGTGGTCTGAGGAAGCGTCGCGTCCGGAAAGGTGGGACTACAGTGGAGTTTTCGATCTGGCTCGATTTGAATCTTTGGTGAATGAGTCGGTTAAGGGGTTCCACTCCCCAGGGTTTTTGCCGGGACGGGCTGAGTATCTGCCAAGCCTCGGCCTCAGCACCGGAACGGCCTACGTTGAAATATGCGTAGTCACCTGAAATATTGCCGCCCAGACTCTTGGAAAATTGGAGAGCTTCATCTCCATCCTTGTCGAAACCCAGTTCTTCGCCGAGAACCGAGGGCAAGTGGTCTTTCAGGTCATCTGCCTCTTCCCAACGGACGACCTTTACTGTTTCGCTAGTCCTTTGTCCCGATAGAATCTCGAAGACTCCATCGTGGCTTGGACCTGGCTCTCCTCCGAACCAGTCGGCGAGTTCGCGGTCGTCCCGGTCCCGGACTCCTTGCCGCCTGGGTACAGTCAGTTCGGCATATGAGGATCCGACCTTCGGGAAATTGGGGGTGAAGGTCTCTGGCCGCAGGCGAGTGATGATATCCACGAAGGGCCTTCCGGGGCCGATGGGTGGGAGCTGTCGGTGGTCACCAACCAGTATCAGCCGATGTAAACCCGTCAATGATTCGATCAGCGCCGCGAGCATCTCCTCGGTGAGCATAGAACATTCATCTACAATCACGGTGCGTCCCACTTGTTCACCCGGTTGACCGGTTAAGACGTACCGTTGGGTTTGTCCGTGGAACCGGCCTGACCGCAGCAAGAACTGGGCCAGTGTGAGGGCCCTGACATTTTGGAACCCGTTTCGGTTGATGACCTCCTCCATTCTCACGCGGGCTTTGCCTGTGGGAGCCAATAGTACAATTCCGTTCTTGTTAATCTCTGGATGCCTGCAAAGCACCGACAGCAGTGTTGTCTTGCCGGTTCCGGCCGAGCCTATGAGGACACTCATGCGGGCATTAGCTACTTCGTCGAGAGCCGCCGCCTTTTCCTCTCGCGCCCGCGCTTCCTGCTCCAATTCAGTCGGGTCGTTGGGAGGTGGGCCTAGTTCGTTGTCCAATTCGCTTCGCCAGTCGAACACGACACCATGTCGGCGTCCCTGAATCCTTGCTTCGACAGTCTTTCGTATGAGGTCACCCGCCGTCCCCAGTCGTTCTAGTTGATATGCGGGGCTCCCATCTGTCATCTCAACAACACGGATCTCTCCGGCAAACAGAATGTCTTCGGCAACTTTAATCAAATCTGCAGTCACCAACGTCCGTTGCTCATCCTCAGTTTGATCTCGCAGGCGTAAACTCTGAATAATGGTTTCCCTAGAGACCAGTGTGTCACCCCGGACTGCAGCTGTCTCAAGTTCACGAATTGACAGGGCACGAAGGCGCCGCTCATCGGTGGGAGTGGCTATCCTGGTTGGTTCGGGGATCGCGAAATTCTCACGGATGGAAAGAGACGGGAAGAGGCCGCGATCGACGGAGCTTATTGACACCGGAGTTAAGGTCCAGCGGGTGGCTTCGTATAGCAAGTACGGGTTCTGAAGAAAGGTAGAGTCTTCTCCCTGTATAGCTTTCGCTGTTCTTTCCTCAGGTGTGGCTATTGCCTTGGCCTGTTCCGGAGTCAAGTCAATCCGACTCAGGAGCTCAAGGAAGGACCGCCGTTCGCCCGACATTCCTTTCCACGCCCGCGCTGTGGTCCGGTCTATGCGCTTGGCAAGTTCCGGAGGTAGATAATCTTCCGGTGTATCAAGCAACGAGAACCACAGACTCCACGGTGACTCGGTGCTTCCGGCAAGGTCGGTTAAGACCTTCGCCACGAAATTGCCCATGGGGACTCCGCAGGCGTAGAGGACTGCACCCATTCCGGGGAATGGTCCTCTTTGCCGCCAAAGCCTTCCTAATTCTTGGTCAATCCATGCTTCTTGCCTTCCAATGTCGGCGCCAAATAACTTTGCGCTTTTGGACAGAGCGTCGCGAATCGATAGTAGTGCCTCTATGGCAGCATCATCGCTTACGTGTTCGGTGGCGTAAGAGAATTCAGTGAATCGATCCTCCGGAGCAAATGCAACTACCTCTGACGGGTCAAACTCTTCCCCGCCCCGAGACTTTTCCAGGGCCTCGTGATAGGGCAGAAGAAATCCATCTTCGCAATTGGAGCGAATGGAATGTCCAATCATTCTTTCCCAAAGGTAACTCCTAAGCTTCTCGTCTATCGGGCCATCATACGAGTATTCGGTAAGTTGCCCTAGAGACTTGACACGGCCCACGCCGACAATGACACGCCGGCCCGGAGAATCTTCCACCAGCGGCACCTGTTTCGCATAGAAGAAGACTAGGGACACATCTGGCTTCACATGTGCCCAGAACGTGTTTAGCATGGCCGTCTGGTTTCGGTAATCCTGCCACCAATCAGGGTTGAAACCCAGGTCTGGTTCAAGGTTCTCAGTTACTTCATCTAGTGGAAAATGCTCTTGCAAGCCCGGGCTTCCGTTACCGCGGAAGGATTCCTTCAGCATCCACCTGAATGGCACCGCCGCGGCTGAGTAAGCCGGATAGTTCAGATTGGTCGGCCTGAAATGGCCATGAGAGCCCGGGTTATTGCTGCTATAAGGGTGGGTAATGGTTCTTACCAGCCCGTGCGAACTCATGAAGGTGCCACGTTCCTGCAAACAGGGTGGGACCTCATCGGTCTTGAGGTCTTTGAGGTGTCTGCCAGCGAGGCTGGATTCAGAGGCCTCATCTTTCTTTTCGGCTATGCGCTTGAGTATGATGCAGGCCGAGTTGTTCTTGGGGTCGTGACACACAGTGCCATCCCAGCCTGCATCATGCCAGGGGACCCTCACTGATATGTGATGAACGGGAAAAGCAAGGTCTGAACTCATTGCACGATACCGCCTTAAGGAGGAAAGGTCGCTTTAACTGTGGACTCTGGGCCTGTTAGCCCTTGCAAAATAGAGTTCAGCCCAAGTCCAGTCTCATACTACAATATATGCATTGGATTGGCATACTGCATTCGAGGTCTGCCTGGCGGCCGATTACCCCCTTCATCTTGGATGCTCTCCGGTTGTCCTTGTTAGATCAGTGCGACAGGTTGGTGCCGAACAGCCGTCGATTATTCTTGGAGAGCCTGAGCATAATGCATTAGCTGGATACCGACCGGACGATCGTCGAGGTGGTATCAATGGGCGTCAAACTGGACCGTATGCTGCGTATTGCAGATGTTCTCGAGGTGGTCGGAGTAAGCAGGAGCACTTTGTACAAGATGATCGCTGATGGGCGTTTCCCAAGGCCGATGCGGGTGGGACAGCGGGCCGCCCGGTGGCGGCAGTCTGATATCCAACGGTGGATGGACTCCCTGCTGTTGGCCACGTGGGGGAACTGGCGATGACGTTTCATCAACCCTGACCATCCAGAGCGGTTAAGATGTTCTCACACAAGCTCCCTTGTGCGAATGACCTGACCCTGCCACGGACCCACTAGGTCAAGAGATAACGCAAATGGGAACTGTACGCTGCTGGACGTCAGTTATGGGTTGGAGACTCTGTCGAAAACCAAAGGTGGTCGGTGGAGCGGAAGAGGTTTGGAGATTTAACGCTTACCCCTGTATTTGCCCCTCCGCCAGGCAACGTACTCCGTCGGTTCCCCCAACCGGTGGGCCGTTTTGGCATACTTCGCACCTTTCCTGTGATTCCCCATATTGAAGGCGCAGTGAGCGGCGTACCGGTACGCCAGGGCATAGTCGGACCTGAAGGCGGTCACCTCCTCCAGGTGCTCCAGTCCTTCGGCGAACCGTTTCAACATGGCGAGAACATACCCCGTGGCGAAGCCCCAGTGGGGAGTCAGGGACGGCAGGTCCTGGGCGACCCGCTCCAGCTCTTCAAGGGCCTCCTGGTACGCGCCGATATTGGCCAGCATGATGCCTTGCTCTACGGCTGGCATGTCCCAGGCAGGACACAATCCTGAGGCGATACGGCACTCGAAAAGCCCCTCGTCGACAAATTTCCGAATGCCAGTATTCTTTCCCAGCATCCCCAGGAACGAACCCAGGTGGGCATGAGCGTCGGAGTCGTTTGGGAACCGTTCCACCAGCCGGCGTCGGACTTCTGCAGCGTCATCCATGCCGCGAAGAGGGTGTAGCTCAGACATTGTCAGAGGGGCCCTGGGCATAAAGGTGGCGGCGTTCCTGTTTAACTCCGCGCTGATGACTACCCTGGCGGCCTCGGCGTGGGCCCGCTCCGGTCCGTCCACTACCTCGAGGTAGTCTTCCGCCAGCCCAGCGGCGGAGGCCCTCGGCTCATTCTCGACCGTCCCCAAAGTTTGCCCGAAGGCGATGTCCCACGCCCAGGCAGCCTGCAGGATGAGTTCTTTCCTTTCGCCTTCCGGATGGTTCTGGGCCAGGCGCCACAGGGTGTCGGTAGCCAGTGTGGAGTTGCAGCCGTGAAAGAGCAGGTGTATGCCCATCTCCTGGCGTTCCTTATCGGTAGCGAAGCGTAGGTTCTTTAACTCTGTGAGGCCCTGGGCAATTTCGGAGACAGCTTCTACTGCTGATATCACCTGGTCGCGGCCTACCAGTTCCGAGAGGAGGTCGCAAAGCCGGGCCAGGGCGAACTGCCTTCTCAACTCGGCAGCCAGCGAACCTGCCCGATCAGGGTCGCCACCGGTGAACACCTGGGCCAAAGAGTCAATGTAGCTTCGGTCCGGCCAGTTCCTCCCGTCCAGCCAGTTATCCACTGAGGTCTTGGCGACCCCAACCCTGGCGGCAAGATGCACCCTGGTCAATCCGGCACTCTGGGTAGGCTTCCGGAGGATCTTTCCGATGCCGTTCTCTTCCGCCCACAGGGGAACTCCAGGGATCTGGACATCGAAACCGGCGATCCAGTTGAGGGTGCACAACCGGAGCGCCAGGTCCACCGAGGCCAGTCCCAGGAAGCACCTACCGGCCGTAACCCTGTCCACTTCCCAGGAACTGGCGCTCTGAATACGGGACATGAAGGCGTCCCAGAATGCAGCTGCGGACTGTATCGAATCCGCATACACACGGGCAGACGGCGGCACCTCTATGGTCAGGTGTGGTCCAAGGTCCGGTACGAAACCCATATCGATGAGGGTCTGGCCCAGGGCAAGGAAGATCTGTCTCTGGTTGTACGCGTTAGCGTTCGAGTTTCGGAAAAACCTCTGCGCGGTTCGGTCGGTTAGGGGGTGGTCCTCCTCCAGTTCCAGGGCCTCCACGACGGCGCGGAATATGTGCCGGCTGTAAAGCCCCGCAAAAGGGCCTACCTCGATCGTATTGGTCCGCTTCTTTCTCTTCGTGGCCATGATCAATTCACCATAGGTGCCCGGAGGGAGCCCCTGTCTCCGGACGGACAACATGAAAGTACTTATTTCCTGGAATTGGTTTCCTGGTTGGACTTGGCTCGGTCCGTCGGAACATTTTCGTGGCGCATTTGGTCTTCCCAGTCATCGCGCCGGCCGTCGTATCCGCGGGACTGCCAGTAGGCATCGTTGTTGGGGTTCATCTGGTTGGAACGGTTGGCCTGGTCATCCTTGCGGCTCAAAGCATACCTCCTTCTGGTTCGGATCGTAACAGGTCGGGACTCCCACAAAAAGTTTAACGGGCCAGGAGGGAATCGGAGCATAAGCAGACCGGACAAAACGGTGTTGGGACTCTCCACCAGTGCTCCCGTATCGAGCGTGCGCGTCTCCAGGGCCCTGTTCTCTATCGTGGGTAGGGCAGCACGCTTAATCGCAGCTTCTCTATTGGTTGCGCCTGTAAAAGGGTGTTCTTGATGATCCAATGCTGATTATGTGAGGACTCTGGAGCACTAGGTGAAGTCAATTCAGGAGTAGCTGAAGCAGTCGGACTGGCGTCTGGGGCAGGTGATGGATAATCTTACCACCGCTCAGCAGACCATTGAGCGTATGTCTAGTATTCAGTCAAACTTGGTTTTAAGGGTCTTAGAATTTTCCCTGGGAAG
>JAPPJA010000194.1 GCA_028874675.1 Chloroflexota bacterium | reverse complement strand
GCTCATACCCTTGATAGTTTCCAGCAGTTCCTCTTTAGTAGCCATGGGGCCTCCTCAATTATGTTTGTCTTTTCTGTACCGGATGAGAGCGAAACCCTCTCCGGAGTTGCTTCAGGCAGGCGGTCGGTCGCCTGTACTAGGCCGCCTGTCCTTCCTCTTCCAGCTGACGGATTCGGGCCTGCAGCAGGCCGTCCAGGTTCTGAAGCGGACCGTTCAATACGCCAACCAGCCTCGTCAGCGGCGCCTGCATCTGCCCCAGGAGATTGGCCACCAGCTGGGGCTTGGCCGGCAGGCTGGCCAGCCTCTCGACCTCGCGGGGCTCCAGGGCAGGTCCGTCGCCCAGGATAGCGCCGTGAATCGCCAGCGGCGAGCGGGTCGTCCGTATGTAATCGCTGACAGCCTTGGCGGTGTCCACCGGGTCATCGTAGCCAAAGGCGATGGCCGTGGGACCTTCCACTATGTCGTTGAACTGGGGAACGTTGGCCTCCTCGGCGGCCAGGTTGGCCAGGGTGTTCTTCACCACAATGAATTCCACGTTGGCTTCCCGCATCCGGCGCCGCAGTTCAGTCATTTCGTTTACGGCAATACCGGAATAGCCGGCGGTCAAGACGATGGAGCAACGCTCGATCTTTTCCTTTATTTCGGCTACCCGATCTATTTTGGCCTGTGTGGGCAAATGGTTACCTCCTTGCAAAAAATCCCTGCGTCTGCAACGGAGACGCAGGGATAATCGGCAAGCAAGGTCGATGAACCCGGTGAATGCGCCTCGGCAGGCGGCCCGGCGTGGGCCCTTGGCTCCGGAAAGGAGACCGGCGGTCTGCAGCGTTAAGGGTTATGTCTGATCGTTGGTTAAATCTTGAATCCTGGCCTCAACAAACTGTATTTGAGCTTCAAGAGATTAGCACAAAAAGGCCGAAAAGGCTAATCGGGCTTCAGCGCCTGGAGCGCGTTCAGTTCCAGGGGAATGCTGGGCCCCATGGACGAGGTGATGTAAGCGGAACGCAGGAACGCGCCCTTCACCGCCGCCGGCCGTGCCCGCACTATTGAGTCAATCAGCACTGCCAGGTTGTCCATGAGCAGGTCCGTGTCAAAGCTGGCCTTGCCAAAAGCCGAGTGAATGATCGCCGTCCGGTCGGTCCGGTATTCCACCCGTCCGGCCTTGGATTCTTCAATTACCCGACCCAGGTCCCTGGGCTGCACCATGGTTCCCGTCCGGGGATTGGGCATCAGCCCGCGGCGGCCCAGAATCCGGCCCAGCTTGCCTATCTTGGGCATAATCTCCGGCGTGGCCAGTCCGACTTCAAACTCCAGCCAGCCACCCTCAATCTGTGAGATCAGGTCGTCGTCGCCAACATAGTCGGCGCCGGCTTGCCTGGCAATGTCGGCTCCCTCACCGCTGGTGAAGACCAGGACCCGGACCTGCTTTCCCAGCCCATGGGGCAATACCGTCACTTCTCGCACCATCTGGTCAGCGTGGCGGGGATCAGCGCTGGTACGGATGTGAATCTCCATGGTCTCGTCGAACTTGGTGTTGGAAAGCTCCTTAAGGAGGTCGATGGCCTCCCGGGGCTGATACAGCTTGTCCGGGTCAACCCTCTCCGCCACCGCGTCATACCTTCTGCTGTGCTTGGGCATAGTATTTAATCCCCTTCCACGCTGATGCCCATGCTGCGAGCGGTGCCTTCAATGATGGACATAGCCTGTTCTACCGAGTTGGCGTTCAGATCTTTCAGCTTGGTTTCGGCAATTTCCCGAAGGGCGTCGCGGGTTATGACTCCCGCGCTTTCCCGCCGTGTCTCGCCCGCGCCCCTTTCCACTCCGGCCGCCCTTCTAAGCAGGTCGGAAGCCGGAGGAGTTCGGGTCACGAAGGTAAAGGAGCGGTCCTCAAACACCGTCAGGTGCACCGGAACAATGGTGCCGGCCTGGGAGGAGGTCCGTTCGTTATATTCCTTGACGAATCCCATGATGTTTACACCGTGCTGACCCAGGGCCGGGCCCACCGGTGGCGCGGGCGTCGCCTTGCCCGCTTCCAGTTGCAACTTGATTACTGCTCTGACCTTTTTTGCCAAAAGGGCCTCCTAAACCTATGCGCGTTCCACTTGCAGGAAGTCCAGTTCCACCGGCGTTTCCCTGCCAAAGAAGGATACCAGCACCCTCACCTTGCCCTTGCTCTCGTCAACGTCGCCCACAGCTCCCACGAAGTCGATGAAGGGACCTTCGGTGATGCGGACCGTGTCGCCGTTCTGCAGTCCAATCTTGATTCGGGCCGGGCCGGACTCAGACTGCTTGAGGATGGACTCAAGCTGGGAATCTTCCAGGGGCACCGGCTTGGGACGGCTGTCGTAGTCGTCCTCAGTCGAGATAAAGCCCGTGACTCCAGGTGTGTTGCGAACAACGTACCAGCTTTCATCGTCCATGTTCATCTGTACCAGGATGTAGCCAGGGAACAGCTTGCGCTGTTCCGACTTGCGCTTCCCATCTTTGAAGATTACCTCCTCTTCGGTGGGAACCACCACCTGGAAGATGCGGTCCTGCATATCCAGGCTCTGGATGCGAAGGTCCAGGTTCTTCTTGACCCGGTCTTCCTGGCCCGAGTAGGTGTGAACAATGTACCAGTGAAATTCCTGGTCTTGTTCTTCTTCAGTTCGGATGTCTCTTTCAGTGGTCATAAGCCGTCACGCTCCCTTCAAACTTCGGGTCGCGGGCCTGTGCCATTGACTTCACAAGCCCGCCGCGCTGGCGGGCTTGCTGTCAATGGACTGTGGTTTCATGGCCGGCTATGGGCGGAACCCGAGCCTCCCGTGTTTCCGGCAGCCTTTAGAAAAACCGGAACACGGCGAAGATTCCCCGGTTAAACAGTTCGGCAAACACCCGGTCCAGGCCGCCAAGGAAGAAGCCCACGGCCACCGACAGGGCAATGACGATGGCGGTAAGCCGGGCCGTTTCTTCCTTGCTGGGCCATACCGACTTTCGCAACTCCGATATCACTTCCTGGAGGAAGAGTACCGGGCTGACCCGTCCCACACTGCGGG
Source organism: Chloroflexota bacterium (assembly GCA_028874675.1). GTDB lineage: Bacteria > Chloroflexota > Dehalococcoidia > Lucifugimonadales > UBA3495 > Bin22. The sequence continues at coordinate 4,533 of JAPPJA010000194.1, read as the reverse complement.
GAGTGATGGGCGACTGGTTACGCTGTTGCGTACCGACGCGCGCCATTACCGACTACCGTACTTCGCGGTGAGTCTTGTGTCCCCGGCAGCGGGAACAGTACTTGCGCAGTTCCATCCGCTGGGTGTCATTCCGGCGGTTTTTTACCGTGGCGTAATTCCGCTCCCGGCATTCGCCGCACTGGAGAGTTATCACACCGCGGACATCAGCAGACTTTCGAGCCATAATTCACCTTCTCTCTTCACCTGCCGCGCAGGCGTATGGGACCGTTAGTCCAGCAGCCTGGTGATGACGCCGGACCCCACGGTGCGTCCGCCCTCGCGAATGGCAAAGCGCTGCCGCTCCTCAAGGGCGATGGGGGTGATCAAATTCAGGGTCATGGTGATGTTGTCGCCAGGCATGACCATTTCCACACCCTCGGGCAGGGTAATCTCGCCCGTGATGTCACTGGTTCGGATGTAGAACTGGGGCTTGTAACCCGAGAAGAAGGGGGTATGTCGGCCACCCTCCTCGCGGCTCAGCACGTACACCTCGGCTTCGGCATGCCGGTGCGGCTGCATGGAGCCGGGCTTTACCACCACCTGGCCGCGTTCCACTTCGTCCCGGTCCACGCCGCGCAGCAGAATTCCTACCGCGTCGCCGGCTTCAGTGGAGTCCAGCAGCTTGTGGAACATTTCCAGGCCGGTGGCCACGGTGCGGCGCACGTCGCCGGACCGGATAATTTCGATCTCTTCGCCCTGCTTCAGCATTCCGCGCTCCACCCGGCCGGTAACCACGGTGCCGCGGCCCTTGATGCCGAAAACGTCCTCAATGGGCATGAGGAAGGGGCGGTCGGTCAGCCGCTCGGGTACGGGAATGTATTCGTCCATAGCCTGGACCAGGTTGGCTACGCCCTCCATGGCTTCCGGCTCGCCCTCCATGGCGTTGAGGGCGCTGACCCGAACTATGGGGGTGTCGTCGCCGGGGAAGTCGTAGGTGCTCAACAGCTCACGTACTTCCAGTTCCACCAGCTCCAGCAACTCCTCGTCATCCATCATGTCCACCTTGTTCAGGGCGACCAGGATGCGGGGCACTTCCACCTGGCGGGCCAGGAGGATGTGTTCACGGGTCTGGGGCATGGGGCCGTCCGGGGCGCTTACCACCAGCACTGCCCCGTCCATCTGGGCGGCGCCGGTGATCATGTTCTTGATGTAGTCGGCGTGGCCAGGGCAGTCCACGTGCGCATAGTGACGGGTGTCGCTCTCGTATTCCACGTGGGCAATGGCGATGGTTACGCCCCGCTCCCGCTCTTCCGGCGCGTTGTCGATGCTGCCGAAGTCCCGGAAGTTGGCCATGCCCTTCTCCGCCATCACCCGGGTGATCGCGGCTGTAAGGGTGGTCTTGCCGTGGTCAACGTGACCGATGGTGCCCACATTTACGTGGGGCTTGGAACGATCGAACTGCTGCTTGGCCATTTCTTGTCCTACTCTCCTGCTTTTCCTTTGGGAGTGATGGAGCCCAGAGGCGGGATTGAACCGCCGACCCCGTTCTTACCAAGAACGTGCTCTACCGCTGAGCTATCTGGGCTCGCTACCCCAAAATTATAGAATAGATTTGGTTTTCTTGTATCCTGCCATTTTGGGTGGTGGAGGGGGCAGGATTCGAACCTGCGAAGTCCTTCCGGACGCCAGATTTACAGTCTGGTGGCTTTAACCACTCACCCACCCCTCCCTGCCTGCGCCCTTCTCCGCTTCCGGAGAAAGCTTCAACCCAGTTCGGCAATTCTGGGTTTGGATAGTAATCTATGGAGCCCCAGAGGGGACTCGAACCCCTAACCTGTCGATTACAAGTCGACTGCGCTTCCAATTGCGCCACAGGGGCAGACACTATCTTCAGACTAGAAAAAGGCCCCGCAAAGTCGGGGCCATTCCGCCAGCCTGCTTGATACGTGGAAAATTATATAAACACCAGGGGTTGCTTGTCAATTGGGCGAATCACCTTTCGCAACCGTTGATTGCCAAGGGTATCCCATCCGCTCGTCGGCCGCACTCCGGGGCCCAAAACAGGGGAATTGGACCATTGCGGAGGCCTTGTCCCGCTCTATTCGGTGGTACGGAAATGTATTGGGGAGCGGGGGCTAACCCGCGAACTACGGTCCCTCAATACCCAGTTCGTCCTTCAAGTCGTCAATTACCTGGGTGCGGGAGCGCGTCTGCCACCGGACCCGGGCCCCAATGGGCGTATTCTCCACTTCCGGATTCACCTTCAAGGCCACGAACACCGGCCCCGGCTGCCCCAGGATCTCCTCCAGGTGGGTGGCAAAGTCTTCCAGGTTGTCGAAGGCATAGGTGGCCGGGTAGCCCGAACCCTTGGCGATAACGTCGTAGGCGATGTTCTTGGCATTGGGCACGGGCTGTCCGCCGGTGGTGGCGTAGCACTCGTTGTCCAGCATGAAATGGTAAAAGTTCTTCGGCGCCTTCTCCGCGATGGTCGGCAGGGCCCCCATGTTCATCAGCACGTCGCCTTCCGAGTCAAACAGGATCACCCGTTCGTCGGGCAGCGACAGCGCCACGCCCAGCCCGAAGGATGCGTGTCCGCCCATGGCCGGGTCGCCCACGGGCAGGTCCCGGTTGGGTTGGTCGCTTATCTGGGTCCAGTGCCGTCCTCCGCGACCGGGGATAACTATGGAATCGCCCCGGTGGGGAGCGAAGGCCTTCAGCATCTCCGCAGTGTCAATCATGTTGCCTCTCTGTTTTACATGTATGGCAGGATATACCGGTTAGCCGGTTTTTCCCGTTGGGACTGAATGGCGACATACAAACAGTCTCCTCAATCCTGCATTTCGACGTTTGATTCTACCGGTTAAACCCGTGGTACTCGTCACCCACCAGCACCGCAACCGGGCGGCGGGTACGGGATGCCTCTTCGAAGGCTACGGAGATGCGGGGAGCGTCCTCGCCATTCTCCACCAGGTAGTATTGAATGCCGAAGGCGTTCAGGAACCGCTCGGTGTAGGTGGCGGCGGTGTCGGTGTTCACGCCGTGGCGCGTCCAGCCCCGGTAGCCCACCATCATCACCACCGGAATGTTCAGGCTGAGGCCCCAGCCCCGCAGGGAGTCGCCCGACTCCATCATCCCTGTGTTCTGGATCAGGATGACGGGCTTCTTGCCGCCTACGGTCAGGCCGGCTGCGGTGGAAAAGGCCTGACCCTCCCGACTGACGGGAATCAGGTCCAGGTCCGGGTCCGCTTCCATCAGCAAATACAGGAAGTTGGTCTCGCTGTCGGGCAGCCACACCACGTGGGTGACCCCGTTCTTCTTCATTTCGGCCATTACCACTTCGGGACTGAGTTCACCTTCCCCGTGTTGAGTCATTCTCTTACCTGCCTTCTCCGGCAATAGCCGGCCAGCTTTGGATTGGCTTGATTATAGCCCCGGCAGATACGATGTCAACTTGACGGGATCGGCGTACAACATCCGCGAACGGGCCGAGGGCGCCTGCCTCTGACGGGCCGTCAATTTGTGGGGACAGGTCAATGGCGGTTCTGAGGAAGAAGGGAACCCGGCGGCAACCCCGACCAGGGCGGAATCAGTAGTGGGACGACCTCTCAGCGTTGACGTTGTCGGGCAACGCGTAGGAGATCCCACCCTCGTCGTATATGGAGACCTCCAGCAGGGACATAAACCTGGCGTGGTCGCTTTTCTGGCTGCGGATGGGCAGCAGCCTGTCCAGGAGGGAGCCGTAGCGTTGCGTCATCTTGAAGTACCAGAGCACGCCATGAGTAGATAATTTCGGGTATTGCAGCGCATCGGCCGCCTCATTACCGATGAGGCCGCGGGAAACCCGGTACACGTAGTTGGCCAGCCTTTGACGGTCCCTGGCATCAGTAATACCCACCAGCAAGGGAGCGGAGTTAATCAGCGCGTTGGCCATCACCACCGATTCAAGGGGAGTGTCAGGCTCGCACATGCCCCCGATCTCCAGCAGTTTCAATGCCTCATCCGCATTCTGGAAAAGGATGCTGTCCGGAATGCCCATCAGGTGCCCAGAAAAGCGCCAGACGGCCATGAAGCTGTCATATTCCTCGTCGGTGTATGTGGCCCCCAGCGTCTTCATGTGATTCAGCAATCTGGCCGAAAAGCCGGCAATCGCGTATCCCAGGTGCGCCGCGCTGATCGGCTCCCCCCAGGCCTCCTGGTCCCAGTCAGGGGACGATTTCAAAAGGCGCCTTACCTGGGCATGGACAATCCTGATACGGACCGAAAGCTTCCAGCCGTCGCCGTGCCGCTGCATACCGCCAGGAAAGAATATCTCAATGATGTGGCGGTTGTTCTGCCCCAGGCGCCTTACGCCCTGGTCCCGCACCCGCCCGGTGATGAAGAAGGACCTGGCAATGTTTGTCGCGAAACCCTCTATCAGGGTGCCCGCCACGAAAGCCGCAAGAACTACCGGCGAGTGCCGGTGGAACATGCGGACGCCCGGCAAGAACTGATCGTAATCCACCCATTCCGGAGTTGCTTCCGCATCTCTGAAGAACTCCAGCAGCGAGGCAGGAG
>JAPPJA010000359.1 GCA_028874675.1 Chloroflexota bacterium | reverse complement strand
CACCGGATTCAGGTGATCATTCACGGCAATGAGAATCTCGTCCTTGCTCCAGAAACCCGCAAGTATGGGAATGCCGCCCAACGACAGAGCGCCAATGGAGAAGAGAATGGCGGTAACCGGCATAACCTTGCGCAGCCCGCCCATCCTCCGGACATCCAGCTCTTCCGTGCTGTGCATCACGCTGCCTGCCCCCAGGAACAGCAGGGCCTTGGCGAACCCATGGGCCAGCAGGTGGAAAATTGCGGCAGTGTAGCCGGCCGCCCCCAGGGACAGCATCATCAGTCCCAGGTGACTGATAGTGGAATAAGCCAGAATGCGTTTGAGGTCCGTAGCCACCAGCGCAATAGTCGCGGCGCCCAGTGCGGTTATCAGGCCGACTGTGGCGACCACCAGCATGGCGGTATCTGAAGCGCTGAAAATCGGAAACGCCCGCGCCACCAGGTAAACACCGGCAGCCACCATCGTTGCGGCGTGAATCAGCGCGCTTACGGGCGTCGGACCTTCCATGGCATCGGGCAGCCAGACGTGAAAGGGGAACTGGGCAGACTTGCCCATGGCTCCCAGGAAGAGCAACAACGCGGAGATCGTCACTACACCGTCGCTTAGCTCGCCACCCGCCACGGCCGCAAAGGTCTCGGACATGCTGAAACTGCCAACGTGACTCCACAGGAGCAGAATGCCTACCAGCAGTCCCACATCTCCGATTCGCGTGACAATGAAGGCCTTCTTGGCGGCTTCCCTGGGCTCAGGGCGTTCGTGCCAGAAGCCGATCAGCAGGTATGAACACAGGCCCACCAGCTCCCAGGCCACGTACAGCAGTAGGAAGTTGTCGGCCAGGACGAGGGTGAGCATTGAGGCAATGAACAGGGCATGGAAGGCATAGTACCAGTCAATTCGGGGGTCGCCATGCATATAGCCGAGGGAGTAAATCTGGACCATCAGGGCCACGAAGGTGGCCAGCCCCAGCATGGACACCGTCAACGGGTCGATGGTTATTCCCCAGGCGATTTCTATTCGATCGAAACCACTGGTATCCGCCCCGGGTATGCCAGCCTCAAACCAGGTAATCTGGAAATTGCAGGTGAGGGCCTTGGTACCCACGCCGGTGTGGCACCCTTCAGTTTCCGGGGTGGCGGAGAGAAAGCCGGCAAACACCACCCAGAAAATCGCGAATCCCGCCAGTATGGCAAGGATAGCCAGCGGGGAACCCTTTCCGGGGAGCCGTTTCCCGAAGAGGATAATCAGGGGCACAACCGCGAAACTGATGACCGGAATCAGCCAGGCCCAAACCATATCAGGATTGGTCCTCCCGGCCCGTGTTCATCACATCGGGGGAAATCGTTCCGTGGATTGTCAAATTGGACGGCCTTACCATTTCATCAAGTTGATTTCGTCCACGTTAACGGTGGACCGATTCCGGTACATCCTCAAAATTATCGCCATTCCCAGGCCCACCTCGGCGGCAGCCACCGTAATTATGAAAATGGCGATAATCTGTCCGTCAAAGTTGGCCCAGCGCCCAGTCCCATCCAGGTGGGAGGCGGCTGCAATCAGGTTGATGTTGACGGCATTGAGCATCAACTCAATGGACATCACAATCAAGACCGCGCTGCGCCGTGCCATTACGCCATAGATTCCTATGGCGAACAGCGCCGCGCTCAATACCTGGAATGCTACCAGCGGGACCATAACTACCGGCTATCCTCCCCGGTCCGAGCGATGATGATCGCGCCAATCAACGCTACCAGCAACACCAGAGATGCCACCTCAAAGGGAATCGCCCAGGTGGTAAAGAGGGAATTCGCCAGGTCCGCGAAGGCGGGACTGTTGGGGGTTGTCTGGGAATGATTGTTGTCCAGGAAGGCAGCGCCCAGTACCACCCCCACCGCGGCGGCGGCTACGGCTGCCAGCGGCCACTGCTTGTTATCGGAGATATAGGGGTACTCGGCAGTGCGGGTCAGCATTATGGCGAAAATCAGCACTATGATGATGGCGCCGCCATAAATCAGGACCTGCACCAGCGCCAGGAATTCGGCAAAGAGAATCAGGTAGAGCCCGGCAACGGCAACCAGCGAGACCAGCAGGAACAGGGCGGCGTGGACTACGTTGCGGGTAACCACCACGCCCAGGCCACCGCCCAGCGTGAAGACTGCCAATATGATGAAGAGAAACCAGGACACGTCTATCGGCCCCCGCTTGAACGGCGCGGGGCAGAATCTATGCTCATATGAATGAATGCCATCAAGTGTTTTGGTAAACCCGAGTGTGCCGCTGCTGAATCACGGTGCGGCCAATCGCCGCCCCTGTATTCAGCGAAATAACCCTGTTATGCGCTTAAGGAAACCCTCTTTCTTTCCAGGCATTTCGGGCAAATCGCCAACCGAGGCCAACAACATACAGGTGGCGCAATCGCAACCCCGGGGATGCGCCTTTACCTTATCCCTTGCCAGTCCTCCATTTCGGGAGGGATTGATCTTGCGCTTCTTAAGAAAACCGTCAGTGCATTGCTGGCAGGTGCAGTAGGCCGGGTGCTTGCCCGACAATTTCAGGTTACGCTCATCCTCTCGCCTGGGAATATCTCTTGCCTCTGCGGTTGCTGCCGTTGCCTGTTACCTTGCCGGCAACGGTCACGTCAACCGGGCTAGTCCGCTTCCTGGGCTGCGGCGGCGGGTTCCGCGTTTTCCGCCGCGGCGGCCCTGGCTGCGTCCTCTGCCTCTTTCTTTGCCTTGGCCAGAACGGTGGGCGGAATCCAGGCCGTCTCCCGCTGGTACTTCTTGCCGATATCCAGCAGGGCGGGAAGGTCAACCCGGTCCCCATTGCGTTCGTAAGTGCTCATTTCGTGCTCATGGCTCATCACTATGGCATCAAAGTTGCAGACTTCCACGCAAATCCCGCAAAGTATACAACGGTTAAGGTTAATTTCGAAGTAGTCAACTATCTTCCGCCGGTGGCTCTTTCCCTCCTCATTCAGAGGGTTATCCATCATGCTGGCCGACATGCACTGCGTTGGGCAGTTGCGTATGCAGACCATGCAGCCCGTGCAGAAGGGTTCATCCACGTCATTGTCCCAGGTCAGCGCGGGAAATCCCATGAACCTGGGCTGGACCGGCGTAGGCTGTTTCGGATACTCGCGGGTAACTGGCTTCTTCAGCCCCTGGAACGTGGATGCCAGGGTCAACATCATTCCCTTGACGCTGTTCAGCATTTCCTAACTCCTGGCTCGCGCTAGCCGGTCTGACGGGAGGCTTGCCGCTGTGCTGCCTGCCGCGCCTTGATTTCCGCTATCCTGCGAGCCGGCTCCATCATCTTCCGATAGACAATGTAGCCCACAACTACAAGGCCGGTCAACGACATCAGGGTAAGGGTCCAGGCGGGCCAATCGTAAAAGAGATAAACCGCCGTAATGACAATTGCATAGAATGACAGGGGCACCATAGCTTTCCAGGCAAAGGCCATCAGCTGGTCAATACGCAACCTGGGGAAGGTGCCCCGTATCCAGAACACCACCAGGATTACCGCATAGACCTTGATCAGGAACCAGACCAGGTGCAGCAGCGGCCCCAGCCAGGCAACATCCGGCAGGGAAGGCAGCCACGTCAGGGCAGCCGAGCTCCAGGGCCACGACCATCCCCCCAGGAAGAGCAACACAACCAGCGCCGCTATGGCAAAGGTGTTGATGTACTCCGCCAGGAAGAAAACCGACCAGTGCGCGCCGCTGTATTCCACGAAAGGCCCGCCCACCACCTCGGACTCTGCGTGGTAGATGTCGAAGGGGGTCCTGCCGACTTCGGCAAGGCCGGCTATGAAGAATACCACCATGCCCAGGGGGAGCAACGCCGCGTATGGTATCTGCTGCTGGCTGGCAACTATCACCCTTAAATCCAGGGACTGCGCCAGCATTCCCACCGCCACTACCACCATGATGACGGGGATCTCGTAGCTGATGAGCTGGGCAGCTGAACGGAGCCCACCCAGCACGCCATACTTGTTGGCCGAACCCCACCCAGCCAGCACCAGGCCAAGAATGCCCACCACAGCGAAGGCGGTAATGTAGAAGAGGCCCAGTTCCAGGTTTCGCAGCACCAGGCCTTCCGCCGCGGGAATGGTAACCCAGATCATGAATGCGGACAGGACTACTATGACGGGCGCCGCCCAGAATATAGCCCGGTCCGACGATGTGGGGATAATGTCCTCTTTCAGGATGAGCTTGACGGCGTCTGCCACGGGCTGCATCAGGCCGAACAGCCCGGTCCGCGTGGGGCCCAACCGCAATTGAAGGCGACCCAGGGCTTTCCGTTCCAGCCAGGTCAGAGACAAAACTACCACTGACAACCCGGTAAACATGGCCAGCAGGGCCACCACCATCCAGGCTACTTCAAGGAGCGTTACCGCCAGGAAAGGCGCGGCAATAGTCACTACCGGTCCACCTCCCCCAGCACAATGTCCAGGGACCCCAGGATTACCACCGAGTCCGCAATCCAGGATTCGTACAGCAACCGCTTTATGGCCGACAAATTGCAGAAGGACGGTGGCCGTACCTTCAGGCGGTATGGCCTGTCGGTACCGTTGCTGACCAGGTGAACAGCTATCTCGCCGCGGGGGTTCTCCGCCCGCACGTAAACCTCGCCTGCCGGGGGCCGAATCAACCGCCGGCCCAGGGAGGAGACCACTTCACCCTCGGGAATCTGTTCCAGCGCCTGTTCGATGATCTTCAGGGACTCGTACATTTCCTGGACCCGCACCCAGTGCCGGTCCCAGCAGTCGCCATCCAGCCCCACCGGGATATCAAAGTCAAAGCGGTCGTAAACCGAGTAGGGCTGAGCCTTACGGACGTCATACTCCACGCCGCAGCCGCGCAGGCACGGACCCGTAAACCCGAAGTCAATGGCCTCTTCGGCGGAAATCGAGCCAACGTCCTTCAGGCGGGTCAGGAAAATCTCGTTGAAGGTCAGAATACGGTCGCTCTCTTCCACATCCTCCTTCAAGAGAGGCAGCAGTTCGGCGATGAGTTGCTCAAAATTGTCCGGCAGGTCTTCCTTGACCCCCCCGATGCGGAAGTAGTTGTGCATCATCCGGGCCCCGGATATAGCCTCAAACAGGGACTGAATTCGTTCCCGACCCCGGAACGCGAACATGGTGGGGGTCATCGCGCCGGCGTCCAGGCCAATGGTTCCCACGTAAAGCAGGTGGCTGGCAATGCGATTCAATTCGCACAGGATAACCCGAACGTATTCTGCCCGCTCGGGAACTGCCAGTCCCATCAACTTCTCAACGGCCTGGCAGTACACAAGCTCATTGTTGAAGTTGGCTACATAGTCCATCCGGTCAAACAGCGTAATGATCTGGTGATACTGTTCGCCTTCACACAGTTTCTCCGAGCCCCGATGCAGATAGCCAATGTGCGGCTCAACATCGACAATCTTCTCCCCATCGACCCACAGCACCATGCGGAACACCCCGTGGGTAGAGGGGTGCTGCGGTCCCATGTTGAGAAGCATCTCAACGGGTTCGGCATTCATCTGAGCCTGGGTAGCCAGGCCTGTACGGTCTTCTGCCATCTTGTTTTCTTTAGGACGCCCTTTGCCGGTTCCTTTGGACTAGAGAAACTCGATCCGGGGTTCTTTGGGGGGAGTGACCAGGCTGCTCATCCACACCTCGTCGTCATCGTAAAAGCCCGCATCAATCAGCACGTCATCCAGTATTCCCAGTTCCTCGCAGTCTTCCAGGTAAGCCGAAATTTCGCTCCTGAGGGCGCTGCGGGCCTCGTCCGCCGTGTCGCCAAACCCCGTAATCACCAGTTCGGGACAATAGGCCATGTAGTGGCCCCCTTCCCGGGTCTCTTCAATCTGATAAACAATCTTGTCCACTAGGTCACGCCGGGAAGCATTCTGCCAGGCAAAGACTCCATCTTCGTTCCTGTTCTATTCAACGAATTCCAGCTGCAGCTCGGTATCCTCTTCAACCCCTGGAAAACCGGCGCTGGCCAGCGCTTCTCCGAGAATGCTCTTTGCATCCTGCACTTCAATCCAGTACCGCACCTGGTTGATCAACTCGTCCTGGGCGGCCTGGACTGTTTCTCCCTCACCCTCCAGACCCAGCGCTTCTATCGCAGCCAAATACCTGCCGTCCTGCCACACAACCCTGGCTGTCAGGACGGTAGGTTCCACTGACCTAGAACTCCCGGTATTCGTAGAACGGGTAGCTCTTGCGGCCCGGGTGACCGCCGAATCCTTCATACAGCAGCAGGGGTGACGGGTCCGGATTACCCTCAAAGGTAACGCCAAACAGGTCGCTGGCCTCCCGCTCGTACCACTCGGCGGCGGCCCACACCCCCGAAACCGAAGGCAGCACCGGATTCTCATAGGGGACGCTGGTCTTTATTGCCAGCGTCTGCTCCCGCTCGAGCGAGTGCAGGAAATAAACCAACTCAAAATGCTCCTCGTAATCAACGCAGGACAGGCAGTGGAGCATCTTGAGGTCGAGGGAGGAATCGGTCTTGGCCAGCCGGCATACCTGTTCGATGCCGGCGGCTTCCACGGTAATCTGGGGAAGGTCGGACAGGAGACCCCGTTCCGGGCTGAAGTCGCTGAACAGCTCTTCCGCGGCCTCCAGGGTTCTAAGGCCGGTTTCAGTAAGAACCGAATAGTCCGGCTGTTCGGGTTCAGCCTCGGCGTCGTGAGCGGCGTGGCGGTTAGCGGCCACTGTTTTTGGCGTCCTGCATAATTTTTTCCTGAAGCTTCAGGATACCAAACAAGAGGGCCTCGGGACGGGGCGGGCAGCCCGGCACATAAACGTCCACCGGGATTATGTGGTCAACTCCCATCACCACCGAGTACGACCGGTAGTAGGGACCGCCGTTGGTGGCGCAACTGCCCATGGCAATCACCCACTTGGGGTCGGGCATCTGTTCGTAAAGCAGCTTGATGGGTTCGGCCATTTTCTTGACCACCGTGCCCGCCACAATCATCACATCCGACTGGCGGGGCGACGGCCAGGTGACAACGCCAAACCGGTCAAAGTCATGGTGGGCCATGTAGGTGGAAATCATTTCGATGGCGCAGCAGGCCAGCCCGAAACTCAACATCCAGAGAGAGGACTTGCGGGCCATGCCGAAAAGCTGCTCGCTGGTGGTGGTAACTACACCAGGCACTTTACCCGCTGTCGCCTGCGTCAACAGGCTGGGCGCAGGCTGATTCCCGGGTCCCAGGATTATTTCTGCCATTCGAGGACCCCTTTCTTCCAGCCGTAGATTATGGCAAAGAACAACACGCCGAGGAACAGCACCATCGCATAGAAGGGAATGGAGTTGCCCAGGTCCCGTTGTTCCAGGAAAATTACCGCCCACGGGAAAAGGAAAACCGCTTCCACGTCGAAAATGAGAAACAGAATGGCGAAAATGTAAAATCGGAGGTTGATATTGGACCAGCTGAATCGAGCCGGCTCAATACCACATTCATAGGTGGACAGCTTGGTTGCGGAGGGTCTCCGGGAGGAGAGTATGCGGCTGGCGAAAAACATGCCACCGATGGCTACCAATGCCACGATTCCGGAGAGGGCAACCATCGTCCAGTTGCTGGCATAGATGTTGGG
>JAPPJA010000258.1 GCA_028874675.1 Chloroflexota bacterium | reverse complement strand
GAACAGGTGGACCTGATCGCCATGTACACTCACGACCGAAAGCTTCTGGCCCGCCACATCAAGAGGAGCATTGCAAGGGAAGTCCAGCGCAAGGCCACCGGCGAGGTCCGGGTCTTTGGCACCAGGGAGCTCGGTGATCTCACAGCCCTGGAGAACGAGCCGGGTCAATCTGCCGCGACGGATGCCGGCATATATCGACAGGTGGACGTATTCAGCGACCTGAACGCCCAGCAAATCGAAAAGGTCGTGGCCCTGGGCGAGCGGCAAGACGTGCATTCCGGAGACCTGCTGGGCACCGGGGGCGAACTGGGTGAGCACATGTACGTTATCCTCGAAGGGGAGGCCCATCTGAGCACCCATTCGGAGGTGGGAGAGATTTCCGTCAGGATTGCCCGCCCAGGCGAGGCTTTTCCCCTGGCCGCCCTGCTGGGCTCGGGAACCCTGATCACCTCGGGAGAAGCCCTGACCGACATGGAAGTGCTGGCCATTCCCAGGTCGGACCTGCTCATGCTGTGTTCCCGGGAGCCGGAAATCGGTATGAGGCTTTATGCGTCGGTGGGCAGGCTCTTTTCCAACAGGTACGCGGAAACCCTGACTCATCTGACCATCAGCGCGGCCCGCGAGCTGCAGCGAGGCGACTCCTAGCGCATATCCGGGTATTCCTGATGATATACTGTTGCGCGGCCCTGTGTTCGCAGGCCAGCAATTGAACCGTCGAGAACGAAAATGTCTCGAGAAACTAGGGGAGCGGAAGCCTTGAGTGTACACGCTTACATATTGTTGAACCTGGAACCGTCGAAGACCCAGTCGGCCATTGAAAAACTGAAGAGCCTGCCCGGCGCCGCGGTGCAGGAAGTGTTGGGCCCTTACGACGCGGTTATGGAGGTGGAGGCCGATACCCAGGAAGATATCACCGGCATGCTTCGCAACCGCATCAGGCCGGTGGACGGTGTGTCCAATACCGTGACCTGCATGTGGCTATAGGCTCTGCCAGCAGGGTACAACGGTATTCTCCGAATGTGACAGGGCGACCAACTTTAACCGGTATTCTATGTGGGAGCAAGCTGGATGTACGCGAGGATGGTCTGGGGGCACCTGCGACCGGGCAGGTGGGAGGATTACGAGAGCTACTACCGGGAAAAGGTGTTTCCCCTGAACGACAAGATTGACGGGCTGGTTGGTCGGTCCATACTCAGGGGTATCGATGGGGAGGACGAAGCAGTGTCCCTCAGCATTTGGGATACAGAGGATGACCTCCACCGGTATGAGGCCAGCAATCTCCGAAAACAGTTTGCCGACGACATCCATACCAGTTTCACGACCAGCTGGAGCTACATAAACGGCGAATACTGGGTAAGGACCTTTCAGATAGTGGACATCACCCGTTTCCAATAGTGCCCGGTTGAACGTCTCCGGTTCAAGAGCCCCGCATGTCAGTTGCGGGGCTCTTGCCGTTGGGGCAGCTATTCCAGCTCGATGCGGCGGGCAGGCGCGAAGTGACGGCCAGGTAGCCAGCGGCTGATTTGAAACGTTGGATGCCGAAAATTGTGCTGATAAGGCCACAAAGCAATTGGTTTTCGTAAGCATTGCCCAAGCCGCCTGTCCTTGCCGGGCGAAATGGTCAAGAGTCAGTAGCCAATTGGGAATCTTGTGGTAATATACTGCCAGCTTCAGAGCCGGCGAGGCTGAAGCATAGCGCCGGTTCTGACCTACCCTTATCAGGAGGTACTTTTATGGTTTCCAGTTGGACCCGGTTGCATAAATTCATGGCCGCTTTTGGCGTGATGGCTATGCTGTTTATAGTCGCCTGCGGTTCTGCCGCGCCGGAAACGGTAGAAGTGGTCAGAGAGGTTCCTGTCGAGAGAGAAGTAATCCGCGAAGTCCAGGTTGAAGTTCCCGTGGAAAGGGAAGTCATCAGGGAAGTCGAAGTAGAGAAAACGGTAGTCGAAGAGCGTGTGAAGGAAGTCCAGGTGGACAAGATCCTGGTGGCCACGCCAACGCCGGCGCCGGCGCCGGAAGCGTCAATACAGTCTGAAGGCCACCTGCGAATCACCTACACGTCCATGGGCAGCGACGGCGTTTACCCCAAGGCGAGCAACATCAATGCCGGCGGCAAGGACGTCAACGCATCCATGTATGACGTTGTCATTGGTTCCGACGCCCAGGGCGCGTTCAGCAAAGAGACCGGCCTGGCAAATGACTGGTCGGTTTCTCCTGACGGCAAGGTTCACACCATCCATATGCGTCAGGGCATAATGTTCCACAACAATACCGAGGTTACGTCAGAGGATGTGTTGTTCAGCGCGCTGGAAGTGATGGAAGAAGACGCGCAGAACGCCTTTATCAACGAACTGACGCCGCTGTGGGATAGCTACGATACTCCCGATGCATATACGTGGGTAATCAATTGCCACACTCCGTGCCTGTATGCCCCGTGGATTTTCTCCGGCGTGCGCGGCACTGAGGGGATGATTGTTCCAAAGGCCTACTACGAGGACATCGGGGAAGAGGAATTCGCCAAGGCTCCCATCGGCAGTGGTCCTTACCAGTTTGTTGATCAGGTTCTTGGCGCCTCTGTGGAAGTAGAGTCCATCAATCGTCCCCACTTCAGGGGCGGGGCCGGCGGCAGCATACCCAAGTACGCACAGATAACCTTCCTGGGTGTGTCGGAAGAGACCACCCGCATCGCTATGCTAAAGTCCGGCCAGACCGACGTAATTGACGTCAGCCGCGAACGGATAGCGCCGCTGGCCGACGATGGCTTCAACATCTTCTACAAGGAACGCGCCCTGCTCTCGGGCATGTACTTCTTCCAGCAATGGGAGGAGGGCAACCCCTTCGGAGACATCCGGGTGCGGGAGGCTTTGAATATAGCCATCAACCGGGATGCCATCCTGGAGCATATCTTCCTGGGCCGAGGCAGCACCACGCTGTACCCCATGGGCAGCTATGCAGCCGCCAGCGGCTACGACCCCCAGCAGAGTTCCTACCCCTACGATCCGGACCGGGCCCGTCAGTTGCTGACGGAAGCGGGTTACACCGACGGCAACCCGCTGGAAATCAAGCTGGCCATCTACTCCTTTGGCGGCATAGCTGAGTTCCCCCGGATGATCGAGGCCATAGGCGCCGACTTTGAAGCGGTTGGGGTGAAGGTCAACTTCCAGCCCACCGAATACGGAACCCTGCGAAGCATGCGACGCGCATGGAGCCTGGGCGGAGGCTGGGTAGGTCCCTGGGGAACTCATAACCGGGCGGCGCCGGCAGAGATCTTGAGCATTGTGAAGGTGCTGAAGCACTCTGAAGCGCCCTATACCACGTACAAGAACCCCGAGTTCGACGCAATCATGAACCAGGCCTTTGCCTCTACAGACCCGGATGAGGTCAAGGTGCTTATCAGCCAGATGCAGCAACATCTGCTTGCCAACTATGACGGCATTCCCCTCTTCGAGGTGGACTCGTCCTTTGCCGCCATACCGGAGATCACCTACTGGAACACCGGGAAAGATTCTTACGACAATAACGTGGACAGTCTCTTCTTCCCCGAACTCAGGTGGTAAAGTTCTTCGATATCATTTGCTGTGGAGCAAATCAGGGGCGGGCCTATAACCCGCCCCATCAACACATACCGGTTGACATCTTAGGGGGTCCACCGGCCGTCTCCAATTAAGGACGGAATATGCAACGCTACATTGTAATGAGGGCGGGGCAGTCGATAATTGCCCTCATCATCCTGTCGATGATCATATTTGCCCTTGGTCGCTTCACAGGAGACCCGATAATCCTCCTGTTGCCCCAGGAGGCCAGCCAGGAGACGGAGGACGCAATCCGCGCCCACTATGGCCTTGACCAGCCCTGGCCGATTCAATACTGGAAGTTCATCAGCAATGCGGCCCGGTTTGAATTCGGTGTCTCAATAAAGTCCAAGCGCCCGGTTATGGACCTGATCGGTCCCAAGGTGATGAACTCGCTCAGGCTGGGACTGGCGGGGATGGCCATCACCCTGATAATAGGCATACCCTTAGGTGTGCTTGCGGCGGTGAAACGTGACACCTTCTTTGACGGGGGGGCAAAGCTGATCGCCATTCTCGGCCAGTCGTTGCCCCAGTTCTGGGTCGGAATAATGCTGATCCAGTTCTTTACCGTACAGTTAGATCTGTTGCCGGCAGCGGGAACTGGGGGATTCACCCACTACATCATGCCGGCCTTTACCTTGGGTTGGTGGGTGGCGGCGGCGGTAATGCGGCTGCTCCGCTCCAGCATGCTGGACGCGCTGGATGGCGAATACATCAAGATGGCCAGGATTAAGGGCCTGCCGGAATACAAGATCGTCTGGAAGCATACCTTCAAGAACGCCCTGATTCCGGTACTGACCTTTGCTGGCACCTATCTGGCGACCTTCATAACGGGGGCCATTCTGGTGGAGACCGTGTTTGCCTGGCCCGGCCTGGGGCGCCTGGTGTATGACTCCATCATCTGGCGTGACTTCCCGGTCCTGCAGACGCTGGTAATGATGATTGCGGCCGTGGTCATCACCGTAAACCTGGCGGTTGACATCGCCTACGCTTACATTGACCCACGCATCCGGTACAACTAGAAAGGAGGGCGAACTTTGGCGACGACGAGTACAGCTCTAGCCGGAAGACCAGCCTTCCGGCAACGGGGAAAGCAAGCGGCAGAGGCCCTGAGGCGAGCTCCGTTGATACCCCTGGCGATCATTGTAATTGTGGTGTTTACGGCCACTTTTGCTCCTCTGCTAACGCCTCACAGCACTACCCAGCCATCGCTGGCCGACCGGCTCACCCCTCCGGTCTGGCAGGAAGGCGGAAGCTGGGAGAACCCCTTGGGCACCGATGCCCTGGGCAGAGACCTGGCAACCCGCCTGATGTACGGCGGGAGGGTGTCAATGCTGGTAGCCGTCTTCACCCTGGCTATCGGCGGTGGAATCGGGACGGCCATTGGCCTGGTGTCGGGCTACTTTGGCGGGAGGGTAGATGCGATTTGCATGCGCAGCGCGGACAGTACCCTGGCCTTCCCTATCATTTTGTTTGCTATTCTCCTCGTAGTGGCGGTGGGGCCCAACCTGGCCAACGTGGTTGTCGCCATTGCCCTGGTACTCTGGGCCAGGTATGCCCGGGTAATCCGGGGAGAGGTGCTGGCCCTTAAGGAGAGAGACTTTATCGCCAGGGCGAGGGTTGCTGGTTGTTCTCACTTGCGGATTCTCCTGTTCCACCTGTTCCCCAATACGGTGAACACCCTGCTGGTGCTGCTGACGCTGCAAGTGGGATGGGTGATCATTGTTGAGGCTTCACTGAGCTTCCTGGGAGCGGGCATTCCGCCCCCGACTCCGGCCTGGGGCAGCATGGTCTCGGACGGGCGTGAGTATGTGGATACGGCCTGGTGGGTCTCGGCCATTCCCGGGCTGGCAATCATGCTGACGGTGGTAGCCTTCAACCTGTTCGGTGACTGGCTGCGGGACACGCTGGACCCCAAGCTGAGACAGGTGTCTTAGGGACTGTCTGATCTGCGGGGCAATTTTGAGGGGCGGGTTTCAAACCCGCCCCTCTCGTGTTGGCTAACCGTGGACAGCCGGGTCTAGTCGTAGCGGACGCGCTCGGAACTGCTGGGCCCCCAGGGCGGGGGAGCAACCACGTCCCAGTCTGAGACTACGTCCACCACGGCCGGGCGGTTGGAGGCCAGGGCCTCGTCGATGGCGCTTGAGATGTTGGCGGGGTCGGTCACGCGGATGCCGAAGCAGCCCATGGACTCGGCTACTTTGGCCAGGTCCACATCAGTGAATTGCCACATGGCGTCGGCATTCATACCAGGGTAATTGGCGTTGACCACCCGCTCGTCACCCACGCGACACTGGTTAAGGGAACGGTTATCGTTGACCACGATGACGGCATTGATGCCGTAGCGGGCCGCCGTCTCCAGTTCCGACACGTGATACCAGAAACCGCCGTCTCCGGTATAGGCTACCACCGGCCGGTCGGGCAGCGCGCACTTGGCGCCGAGGGCGGCGGGCAATGCCCAGCCCAGCGAACCGGCGGCGCGCATGTACTCCTGCTGCGCATGGTGAAGTTCGATGTATGCGCCAGTCCAGATTCCCGCGTGACCGGTATCGGAAACCAGCATGGCGTCCTCTGGCAGATTGTCGGTGAACTCCTGGCAGAGGCGTTCCGGCCGGATGGGCTGGGCGTCTGAGTGCCAGTCAGGCGAGACTTCGTCACGGAATTCCTGGACAAGCTGCTGAATGCGTTCGACCCATTCCACCCGGGACACGGGCTCCAGCGCCTCCACCAGGCGGGAGACCGTGGCCTTGGCGTCCCCCTGAATTGCCACGGTTGTGGGGAAGCTGCGCCCCAACTCGGAGGCGTCGATATCAATCTGGATAATCTTGGCGCCAGGCAGCGGGATGCGCCAGTCCAGGGTTACCTGGCTGCCGGTCTGGCTGCCAATGAAGATGGCCAGATCGGCCTCGGCTACGACGCGATTGGCGCACCAGCGGGAGTAGGCGCCACAGACGCCCACTGACAGGGGATGGTTTTCGGGGATGGCGCCCTTGGCGTTGAGGGATGTGGCCACGGGAATGTTGAGCATTTCGGCCAGCTTGACGACCTCTTCCTGGGCGCCCGAGGAGGTTACGCCGCCACCGGCTACTATGACCGGACGGCGGGACTCGGCCAGGACCTGGACGGTGCGCCGGATCTGTTCCGGACTGGGCTCCGGACGCAGCGTGGACCGCTTCATGAAGTCTTCCTCGATGATGACTTCCATTTCGGTTTCGCCGTTCTCGATGACTTCGCCCTGGATGCCCATGAAGTCCATGTGCACGGGGCCGGGTGCGCCGGAGGTAGCTTCCCTGAAGGCCTGACGCAACAGGTGGGGCAGCTGCTCAACGGTGTCCACGGCGACGGAATACTTGGTGGTGGAGCTGAAGGGGCGGAAATGGTCAATTTCCTGGTATGAGTTGCGGTACTGGTGGGAAAGAGGCCGGTGGCCGGTGATAGCTATCACGGGGGAAAGCCCCAGGAACGGGTCCTGCAGACCCGCAGCCAGGTTGGCCGCGCCCACGGACTGGGCCATGCAAACGGCGGGACCGTTGGACGCGCGTGCGTAACCATCGGCCATGTATGCCGCCGCCTTTTCCCCGTGGCAGACGATTCTCTCGATTCCGGCTATCTCCAGCTCCGCCAGAATGCGGCGGGCGATGGAAGGGACATAAAAGACGTGAGTCAGGCCATACCCTTTGAGGGTTTCCGCCACAAACCTGGCGCCAGTCATTGTTGGCATAGTTGGACCTCCAATTTGTTCCTGTGGTTGGACGGCTGAACATTAGCACCATACCTAGCTACAGTCAACCGAAGGGGGCTGAGCGTGATAGTTCAGAATTGGGGGAGTTTCCGTGCCAGCCAGCCCCGTCATACCGGTGAAAGCCGGTATCCAGGAATCCTTACTGCACTTGACCCGTGGCGCCGTTAGCCTTGCTGGATTCCGGCCTGCGCCGGAATGACGAGTTCCAGGCCACTGGGACTCCTCAACTCGGAACTGTTACAGCCCCCAGGGCCAGATTGACTTCCAATACCGGTTACCATACACACTAGTACTCAGTCAAACTTGTTGTGAGAGATAGGGTTTGGGGCTGGAATTCTC